>JBBQIU010000951.1:0-1501 GCA_038325245.1 Verrucomicrobiota bacterium | reverse complement strand
GGCGGAGAGCTTGGTGGCCTCCGTGGACGGGCAGGCGTTTCAACAGGCACTGACGAACCTTCTCGACAACGCCTTGAAGCACACCCCGTCGGGAGGCGAGGTGGTCGTGAGCCTGGACCACGCCCCGGAAGATCGCCTGTTCAGAATGACGGTCACCGATTCGGGGCCTGGCATTCCGGCGTCGGAGCGAGAGCGCGTGTTCGAGCCGTTCCATCGATTGGGGGGTGAACTGCGCCGCGACAACCCGGGCATCGGCATCGGCTTGTCGATCGTCCAGTATCTCGTCGAGGCGCATAAGGGACGGGTGTGGGTGGACGCCGGGACGTCGTCGGGCGCCACCTTTGTTGTTGAATTGCCCGTCGGGCTGAAAGATCCCGCCGCCGAACCTTCCCTGGACCCATGAGTCGCATCCTGGTGATCGAAGACGAATTTGCTCTGCGCCATGCGCTCGAGGATTTGTTGACCTCGGAGGGCCACCGGGTGCTGACGGCGGTAGATGGAGCGGCCGGACTGGAACGTGCGCGGGAAGAGAAGCCGGACCTGATCCTGCTCGACGTCATGCTGCCGCGGTTGGATGGCTTCGCGCTGGCTGCGGAACTGCGCCGACTCAGGTTGGCGGTTCCGATCCTATTGCTGACGGCCAAGGGCGGCGTGAACGACCGCATCACCGGTCTCGACGCGGGTGCGGACGACTACCTTGCCAAACCCTTCCACCCGCAGGAACTCCTGGCGCGGGTGCGCGCCCTGCTGCGGCGGGTGGGACGCGCGGAGTCGGCCGTGGAGGGACTGGAGGTGAGCGGGGTCGAAATCGACTTCATCCGTCAGACCGCGCGGCGCGGCCGGCGGACGCTCCATTTCACGCCCAAGGAATTCGCGATGCTACGCCTGCTGGCGGAGGCGCGAGGAGCGGTGGTGACCCGGGAACAGTTTCTCGACGTGATCTGGGGGTATGCGGCGTTTCCGAGCACCCGAACGGTTGACAATCACATGGCCGCGCTCCGGGGGAAGGTTGAGGTTGATCCGGCGAATCCGCGGCATTTGGTGACGGTGCACGGCGCGGGATATCGGCTCGTGATCGAAGGCGGGGCGTGAGCCGGAATTAGGAGGTCCGCCTTCGCCCTGAACTGTTACCAAGTCCCACGCTCGTTCCTCCGTTGCTGGGCTTTGGGACGCAATCCCTTCGGGATTGGGAAATGCCCTCCGAGCACGTTGTGTAGAGCGATCAGGGCATCGCCCTGGGCAGTCCCTCATGCCGCCCCACTTGGCGGCGGCTGGCCAGCAAAAGCCAAACTCCTCACGCCATTCCGTGGCGTGAGGAGTGGAAATCGCGAATTGGCTTCAGCGTGCGGCGACGGCCTGGCGCTTGGCCCGCGCCCGGAGAGTGGCCATGGCGAGCAGTCCGAAGATCCCGCCCGCGGCCCACGTGCCGGGCTCGGGAATGACCGGGGTCCTGTCGCTGCTGTACACCGCGTACAATCCGTTGCTTCCCTGGAACATGAGG
>JBBQIU010000950.1:0-1501 GCA_038325245.1 Verrucomicrobiota bacterium | reverse complement strand
GCCTCGACGTCACGGAGGAGGGATTCGGCCCAACGGCGGGCTTCACCGGCGACGAACGGGTCGTTCATGAGGGCGAGAGCCTGGGCGGGGACATTGGAGACCGTTCGGCGGCCGACCGTCGTGGCGGGGACGGGTTGGTCGAAGGCGAGCATGAACGGGGAGAGGAAATTCCGGCGCACTTCCAGGTAGAGGCTGCGTCGGCCGTTGCCGTCGACGGGGCCGCTCTTATCGGGGCGTCCGCGTCCTTCCATAAAGGCCGTGAGATGGATTGGAACCGGGGGGCCGCCGAGGGTGGGGTCGAGGCGGCCAGAGATCGCCAGGATGGCATCGCGGATGGTTTCGCCTTCGAGTCGACGCAGGTGGGCGCGGTGAAGGAGGAGGTTGTTGGGATCTTTGCGGCTGGCCTCGGCGTCGGTGGCGTGGCTGGACATCTGCCAGGTTTGGCTGAGGAGCATTTCGCGGAGGATCGCCTTCGGGGACCGACCCAGTTCCTGAAATCTTCCGGCGAGCCAGTCGAGAAGCTCCCGATGGGATGGTGCCTCACCCAGGGCGCCGAAATTGTCGACGGATGCGACGATTCCGCGTCCGAAAAGATGGTTCCAGGCCCAGTTGACGAAGGTGCGGTCGAAGAGAGGGTTGTCCGGAGCTGTGATTGCCCGGGCGAGGGCGAGGCGTCCGGAGCCATCGGAAAAGGACTGCTGATCGGTTGCCTCGGTCTCGGAGGCAGGCAACGCCTCGAGGAACCTGCGCGTGACGACGGGGCCAGGGGTTCGATGATTGCCGCGGATGAAGACCGGTTCGTCGATGCCCGTGCCGTCGGACATGGTGGACGCCAAGACCGGCGGGTGGATGGCGGAATCCGCACGGAGCCAAGCCGTAAGGAGGTTTGTAGGCAGGGCCGACCGGTGGAGGCTGAGGAAGGCGTCCAGCCATGCGGCCTCGGCGGGGTTGAGTGGAGAGGGCTGGTCCGCCCACCGTTGAACCACGGAAACGGGGTCTGCAGGAATCCCGGGATCGGTGGAGGCGGGTGGTTCGCGGAGGGACGAGAGAACCACGTCACCGATGGCGATCCAGCCGTCGGTCTGTCTGGATTCGGGTGGAAGGTCCGAGGCCGGATCGGGTTCAGAGAGATCTGCGAAGTCGATCCAGGCTCGGCGTCCGTTCCACATCGAGACGTCCAAGGTGACCCAGTGCGGTTCCGGGTTCCGCACCGTTTGCCGGAGGCTGCCGTAAATCGGCGAACGGAGGAGCGTGAAGCCCTCAACGGCGACGCCGAACCGCGAACCTGCGCCCGCGATGCGAAGGTGAAGGTATTGGCGATCCAGTATGAAGGTCGGCGTTCGGAGGGACCCTTGGAACCGGCGGGCGAGGGCGGCGCTGTGGCGCCAGCCGAGCGGGGTGATGCGAACGTTCTGTTCTCCGAGCAGGACTGGGAGCCCGGCGGCCGAGTCCCCGGGAAGGAACGCCTCGCCATCGGCAAACCATCCGCCGTCGGCGAGGC
>JBBQIU010000949.1:0-1505 GCA_038325245.1 Verrucomicrobiota bacterium | reverse complement strand
CTGGGGAAGGATATACGGCGGCACGGCTGCGCGACGGACAGCGCGTCTGGGGTATCCGATGGCTTACCCAATACGGAGTGAATGCTGCTGATCCGATCCTCCACGACGGACAGGTTTTCGTTTCCTCGGGCTACGGCAAGGGCTCCGGACTCTTCAAACTCGGGGGCGCCGAGCCGGAGCCCATCTGGAAGTCCAAGGTGCTCGCGACGCAGATGAACGCCGCGGTGCTGCATGAAGGCCACCTGTATGGCACCGCCGGTGATACGACCACGAAGGCTGCGCTCAAGTGCGTGGAGTTCACCACCGGCCAGGAGAAATGGTCTCATCCCAACTTCGGATCGGGCGGCGTGGTGCTCGCTGGTGGGCGACTGATCGCCCTCAGTGGCACGGGCGAGTTGATGTCGGCGCCGGCGAAGCCAGACGGGTTCAAACCCACGGCGACGGCCCAGGTGCTCGGCGGCAAGACCTGGACCGCGCCGGTGCTCGCGAACGGGCTGATCTACTGCCGCAACGCCCGCGGGGACCTCGTGGCCCTGAATGTTCGTTGCCCCTGATCCCTACCCTTCTTCAACCGCTCCCAACGTATTCATCCCCAGCACCCCGCCTCTCCCATGACGACCACGCGTCGACAATTCCTGCGCACCACCGCTCTGGCCGGCGCGTTGGCTTCTGCAGGCCCCTACATTCGTGCCGCGGATCCGGCCAGACAGTATCGCACAGCCCTCATCGGCTGCGGTTGGTGGGGCAACAACATCCTTCGTGAAGCCATCGCCAGCGGACGGTTGAAGGTTGTGGGCCTCTGCGATGTCGACGCCAAGGCCCGTGAAATCACGGCGGAACGGGTCCAGGATCTCAACGGGGATGCCCCGGCCAAGTACAACGATTTCCGGGAACTCCTGGAAAAGGAGAAGCCCGAGATCGTGCTGATCGCTTCACCGGACCACTGGCACGCACTCCAGACCATTGCCGCCGTGAAGGCCGGCGCGCATGTCTTCGTGGAGAAACCGACCGGCCATACGGTCAACGAAAGTCGCGCCATGCTGCATGCCGCCCGCGACTGCGGCCGGGTCGTGCAGGTCGGCCTGCACCGCCGCATCGGACCGCACCACGTCAATGCCATGAAGTTCCTGAGATCCGGAGCGGTGGGCGACGTGGGCATGGTTCGGATCTTCGCCAACGGCGGAGGTGGGCGGGAACGTCCTGCTCCCAACCTGGAACCTCCGGAGGGTCTGGACTGGGACCTGTGGTGCGGTCCCGCTCCCAAGCGCCCTTTCAGCCAGAAGCTGCACCCGGGAGGATGGCGAGGCTTCCTCGACTACGCCAACGGGCAGCTCGGCGACTGGGGTGTGCATTGGCTCGATCAGGTTCTCTGGTGGAGCGAAGAGCCGTATCCCAAGCGCGTCTATTGCACGGGCGGACGTGACATCGCTGGTGCCCCCATTCTCACCGACAAGGAACAGACCTCCGACGCCCCGGATCATCAGGTCGCGGTTTACGACTTCGAA
>JBBQIU010000948.1:0-1519 GCA_038325245.1 Verrucomicrobiota bacterium | reverse complement strand
ACACGTGGCCGCGCTCGGCGCTGGGGTCAGTCGCGGCGAGGTGCGCGGCGAAGGGCAGCACGTCGGCGGCAAATCCGTCGCGCAGGGATTGTGAGATGAGACCGGCGAGTTCGTCGGGTTTGCCACGCGCTTTTTCCAGGCTGCCGAGGAGAACGGAGTCACGCCACTGGGACTTGGGGATGAGGATCTCGCGTCCGTAGGCGTCGTGTGCGCGGATCATGCCACCATCGCCGGACGCGGCGTCGGAGGCTGAAGTGGAAGGGGATGCAGGCGAGATTCCTGTCGCCGGTGTGGCCGGGGCGGACGCAACGGGATCAGGCTTCTTGCCAAACAGATTACGAAGAAAATTCATGGGGCGGAGGAGCAGGAAGAGGAGAAGCGGCGACGGGGGCAAGGCGGACCGCTGGCGGCGGGCGTGCGGCTCGGGTGCTACACTTCGGAAGACACCCAAGCCGGTTTCAGACCGCCATTCCAAGGGCGCGCTTGCGCCGGGAGCGCCCGGGGTTTTAGTTCCCCGACTTTTCCCATGGCTTACGACTGGCTCAAAGGTGTCGCGGATGAATATGACGTGATCGTGATCGGTTCCGGGCTCGGCGGCCTGACGGGGGCCAACGTGCTCGCGAAGGCCGGGCACAAGGTGCTTCTCCTCGAGCACCATTACCAATACGGCGGCCTCGCGACCTGGTTCACGCGCAAGGGGGGCCACATTTTCGACATCTCGCTCCATGGCTTTCCCAGCGGCATGATCAAGAGCTGCCGCCGTTATTGGACGAAGGAGATCGCCGACTCGATCCACCAGTTGAAGCACGTGCGCTTCGTGAACCCGCAGATGGACGTGTGGACCACGTTCACCCGCGAGGACTACACCCGCGTGTTGGTCGAACAATTCAAGCTGCCGCGCGAACAGGTCGAGAGCTTCTACGACCACCTGCGGGCGATGAACTACTACGACAACAATCCCGAGACCACCGGGCAGATGTTCCAGCGCTTTTTCCCCGGCCGGCCCGACGTGCACCGCCTGCTGATGGAGCCGATCTCCTACGCCAACGGCTCTACCTTCGACGATCCGGCCATCACCTTCGGCATCGTGTTCAGCAACTTCATGGGCTCGGGGGTGTTCACCTTCCAGGGCGGCTCCGACCTGCTGATCGGGAAGATGACCGACGAGCTGAGGAAAAACGGCGTCGAGCTGCGCAAGCGTGTATTGGTGGAGCGGATACTGGTGGAGGAGCGCGACGGAAGGAAAGTCGCATGCGGCGTTGTCGCGAAGAGCGGCCGCGCCATCCGGGCCAAGGCCGTTCTCTCCAACGCCAACATCAAGAACACCATCTTCCGTCTCGCGGGCGCGGAGCATTTTGATCCCGAGTTCGTGAAGCAGGCGGAGGCGGTGCGCATCAACACCAGCTCGTGCCAGGTGTATTTCGGTATCCGCAAAGGAGAGACCATCCCGCACATCGGCGACCTCGTCTTCACCAGCGAGGCCTCGGGCTACAGCCCGGAGGAACTCACGTCGCTGCAC
>JBBQIU010000947.1:0-1523 GCA_038325245.1 Verrucomicrobiota bacterium | reverse complement strand
TCGACCGTTTCACGATAATGGAGAATGGCCGGGCCACCCTCACCCTCGACGCCGATGAGGCACGCTCGAAGTACCGCCGCCTCCGTGTCCGTTTCCCCGGTGAACCACCAGCACTCACGAATCCCGGCATCCTTCGCCAGTCCCGAAACGGGCGCGAATTGGAACTTGTGACCAACGGCGCCACCGAACAGGTCATCGCCGAACTCCAACTCAGCCACCCCGAGGAGATCCGTTCCGAAGCCCTCTCGCTGGAGGAAATCTTCGTCGTCGCCAACCGCTAAGATCGCTTTCCCCGCATGAACGCCGCCCTGTCCGTTCCCCTAGGCTTGCGTCACCCCGTCCGGTACGCACCGCTCCTTCTACCGATTCTACCGGCGATCGCTGCCCTGGACGCCGCGGACGCTGAGGCGAGCCTGGCGTATGTAATTGTCGCCTTGGTCATGGCAGGAATCGGGTGCGTCTATTCATTCGGACTCGGCGCCCTCCTTGACCGATCCTCCGCGCTGGTCCGCAAGTAAGCCGAGCAGCTCCGGCCCGCCTGGCTCCTCGGTCTGTTCGCATGCCCGTTCGCGATTGTTCCACCCGTAGAGGATCGCGCAGAAATCGTCGTCTTCATGGTCCTCTTCTTCGCCCTCCTCGCGGCGCTCCCGTTCGGCATCGAGTTCCAGCAACGCACCATGCCGAGCCTCCTCTGCGCGCCCGTTCATCGACGGCGCCTGTGGCGCGTGAAAATGTCCGTCCTCGGGCTTGCGCTTCTGAGCCAGGTTGTCGTCCTCGCGCTAGCCCTCGTCGCCGGCGAAACCGGGCAGGTCTCCACGAAATCGTGGATCGGCATCGGCAATGTCGGCGCATTGGCCTTCGCCGCCTGGGCCACCGTTCCCCTCTGGACCCTGCTCACCCGGAATCTGCTTGCCGGCTTGGTCTTCGCCCTCGCCGTGCCTCCGATAGTGCTGATGTGCCTCGGAGCCTCGTTCGAATGGCTCAAGCCCACCCGATCCGATCCTAGTGACGACATCTGGACGACCATCCTTGGTCTGCTCACGGGCGGTTACCTGGTCGGCAGCCCCATCGTCGCCCTCCGGCGCTGGCTTCGACTCGAAGCCCCCGACCTGCCCGAAGGCGAGATCAGCGGAATGTTCCTCGGCCTGCGGCGCTCCACCCAGTCCCGCGCCGCGCGCCCCGTCCACTGGCTCCCCGCGATCGTAGGCAAGGAACTCCGAATCCAGAACGTGACGCTCGCGTCTTTCGGCGTCGCGCTCCTCCTCTTCCTCGCCAGGCCCATGATCCCCGCCAGCGTGATGTCCGCGGATCTCGTGGCTCTGCTCATCGGCCTGTTCGCGGCCATCACCGTCCTGTTCGCTGGAGCCACCCCGATCGCCGAGGAACGCCGTCTGGGCACCCTAGACGGCCATGTTCTCCTTCCCGTCTCCCGCGCCCGGCAGTGGTGGATCAAAGTCGTCCTCAGCGGCGGCATTGCCCTCGCCTATGGCTACGGCTCCGTAGTTCTCAAAACGAAGCTGGAC
>JBBQIU010000946.1:0-1527 GCA_038325245.1 Verrucomicrobiota bacterium | reverse complement strand
CCTCGAGGGCGAGGTGCGCGTGTCGTTCTTCCGTTACTTCGGCGACTCCGACGGCGACCGCGACGTCGACTATCTCGACGCATTCCGTCTGCGGGACGTCCTCCGGAACGTCGGCGCCACCACCGCCAGCCTGGACATCTTCGACCGCAACGCCGATGGCGCCCTCGGCGCGGACGACGTGGCTGCCTTCCAGATCCGGCAGCTCACCTTCCTGCCCCCCCTCCCGCCGGGCACGATCCTAACGCTCGACAATGCGCCCGCGCTCAACACCCCGGGCAAGGTCAACGAACGCCGCGGCAACCCGTCGTTCACCCGCGCCCAGATTCCCGGAGCCAGCCCCGGGCTCCACCGCCGCGCGGAGACTTCGAAGCCAAACGGCCAGGGACCGGCGTCGTCAGGACACATGAAACCCGCCGAACATCGCACCGCACCGCGCTACTCGCCTGCCGGCCCCCAACACAAGCCCGTCGAGACCGTCAGGATTTCCCACGAACCGACCATTCCCGGATCCCTCTCCCTCCGGAGCGAAGCGGAGGTGGGAGAGGGCCGGGGTGAGGGTTCCCCTCCCCGGTTCATGGTCCCAACGCGTGTCCGATTTTCGGAAGACTTTCCTTCCCACGAACCCTTCGTAACTTTTGCCCATCGCGTCGGCCTCGTCCCGGTCCGCCGCGAGCAGACCGTTCCGGACTTGCGAGCTCCCCGCCCTCTTGTCACCAACGTCCTGCAGGTTCCGCGCGCCAATGCCTGGCCCGACGGTACCCTTCCGATCGCACAAGAAGTCATCCCACGAGCCACCCGCACGCCTTCTGCGCCTCACACCGTGGCGCCGCCGCCCCATGCCCGTTCCGAACCCCGCCGTGTCACAGCGGCAGTCCGCCCGTCGTCCTCCGTCGAGTCACCAACGGCCCGGACCGTACCTGCATCCCAACGTCCCCGAGCGGCGGTCCCCATCACTCCGCGTTCCGAGGGCGTCCGCGAACAACCCGTTTCTGCTGAGACGCATGACGCTGAAAAGCCCGTCGGAAACACCGCCCGCGGAACGAAGCGGACCACACCTGGACCCATGCCGAATCCGCCAGCCGGAACCCTCGCGCCACCCACGTCATCCCAGGACATCCTTCCAAGCCCCGCCGCCCCCGGCCCGATCGGCCATCACATGCGCGTGATCAAGCCTGCAGAACACCGCGTCCTGAACTCCACCGCAACCCCGTCCCTGGCCATCGAAACGGAACCTGCCCCAGACCTCCTCCTCCGCTCCATCCCCCTCGGATCGCTCCTTCCCTTGCATCCCAATCACCTCCCGCCGCCCACCCCGCCCAACCTTCCCTGACCCACCCACCCTCAATCACTCACTCGCGCCCAAGCCTCGCCCCCATGTCGTGAGCCTGCCCGCCCCATCCCCACTCGTCTCCAGATGGCTAAACAGAGACCCCATCGGGGAGAAGGGTGGCGTCAATCTCTACGGCTTCGTCGCGAACAACCCGATCAATGCAATCGACCCAGACGGTCGAGACGTTGTCTATATGC
>JBBQIU010000945.1:0-1531 GCA_038325245.1 Verrucomicrobiota bacterium | reverse complement strand
GGGGTGGTTCGTACTACGTTGAGAAGCTCACGGACGAGCTCCTGCGTCTTGCATGGGGACACATCCAGGAAATTGAGGATTTGGGCGGCATGGCGAAAGCGCTTGAGACCGGCCTTCCGAAACTGCGGATCGAGGAGGCGGCGGCACGCCGGCAGGCGATGATCGATTACGGACAGGAGGTGATCTTGGGGGTGAACAAATTCAGATTGGAACGGGAGGCCCCCATGGAGATTCTCGAAGTTGACAACACGGCGGTGCGCGATTCCCAGATCCGCCAGCTGCAGGAACTGCGCGCCGGACGAAACAGTTCCGAGGTTCGGCAGGCATTGGCTGCGCTGACCGACGCTGCCTCTCGCGGTGATGGCAACCTGCTCGAACTCGCCATTATTGCGGCAAGGGCCCGCGCAACTCTTGGGGAGATTTCGCAGGCTTTGGAGGAGGTTTTCCACCGTTATGAGGCAGTTATTCGGTCAGTTTCGGGGGTCTATGGTCGCACTTACGGGGCACGGAGCGACGTCGCGGATGTTCGCCGGCTCGCTCGGACCTTTGAGGAACGGGAGGGGCGGCGCCCACGGATCCTGATCGCGAAAATGGGACAGGATGGGCACGACCGCGGAGCCAAGGTGGTGGCGACAGCGATGGCCGACATGGGGTTTGACGTCGATATCGGTCCGCTTTTCCAGACCCCTGAAGAGACTGCCCGCCAAGCCGTGGAGAATGACGTCCATGTCGTGGCGATGAGTTCGCTGGCCGGTGGCCACAAGACTCTCCTTCCCCAACTGGTGGCCGAATTGGCCCGACTTGGTCGTGGAGACATCATGATTGTGGCTGGCGGTGTCATTCCCGCCCAGGATTACGCGTTTCTTCTCAGTCAGGGCGCGGCCGCCATCTTTGGTCCGGGTACTCCGATTCCGGGCTCCGCCAAGACGATTCTCGGACGTCTCGGGGTCTCCGATGCGTAAGGGACTCGATCCAATGTTCCCACTTCTGTGCGAAAGTCGTTTTCGACTTATCGTTGGATGTGATGTCATCTGATTGTGGCGACGTCCTCCAAATCCCCGGAATGGGCGCCTGAGGGCGGTGGAACTGGCTTTAACTCGCGGATCGTATCGGCACCGGACCGCGTCGTGGATGTCGCTACCGGTCCAGGTCGGACCCCGTCAGCCACATCCGATGTGGAATCCCTTGTCGAAGGTATCGTCCGCGGCGATCGTGGATCTCTGGCTCGTGCGATCACCCTGGTTGAGAGCCGGGCACCTCGGCATCGCGCAGCGGCGGACAGGCTGATCGAGCTCGTCCTGGAGAAAACCGGCGGGTCACAGCGCATCGGCATCACCGGAGTTCCGGGAGCCGGCAAGAGCACGTTCATCGACTGTTTAGGGATGAAATTGATTGCTGAAGGCAAGAGGGTCGCGGTGTTGTCGGTCGATCCCAGCAGCCCGATTTCCGGAGGGAGCATCCTCGGTGACAAAACCCGGATGGAGAGATTGGCCCGCGAACCAAACGCCTTCATCCGTCCGTCCCCGAGCGG
>JBBQIU010000944.1:0-1533 GCA_038325245.1 Verrucomicrobiota bacterium | reverse complement strand
AGTGCCCCAGTTCGTGCAGGAACGTGGTGCGAACCTCCTCGCAATATCCCTCGGGATCCTCTTCCACGAATTCCCAGAGGTTTTCCAGGAACAACAGGATCTGCGCCGGCAGGGCCGAGCCTTGTCCCTCCTCACCCATCGGGTCCCCCACAAACAAACCAAGAAGGTCTGATTCCAATCCGTCTTCCACCAACTCCGGAGTCGGGCGGCGTTCGTAGATCACGGGAACCGCGGCCGCTGCCCTGCGTACCGTCACTGGCAGTTCGGAAAGCGTCGCCTCGACCTCGGCCTGGGCCGTCTTCAGCAGGTCTCCCCATTTCGCCATGGGCGCTCCTTCAATCCCTCGGCGCACCAGGCGTGCTGGGCGCATCCGCCGGCGCCTTCAAACCCTCCGGCTCCACGGCCGCATCCTTACCACCCTTCAACCGCGTCTCCAGAGTTCGTTGGATCCGCTCCTTGATCAACTGGTAGTGGCCGTTCGTGATCAACGTCAGGTTCGTCCGTGCCTCGTCGAACTTCCCCGCCTGAACCTGGACCCGCGCCAGGTGAACCCGGACACCCTCCCGTTCGAGATCGTCGCCCGCCAGATCGTACGCCTTGCGCCACGCCGCCAAAGCCTCCTCGTGCCGCGCGGGCTTGATCCCGTAGTAGGTTTGCGCCGTGTCTTCCGCGAGCAGGAAGTTGCCGGGATCGAGGGACATGGCTTTGCGGTAGAGTTCGAGCGCCTTGTCGAAGACGCGCTGCTCGTCCTGAATCGCGTAGTGCTCCATCACGTCCCGACGAAAAAGGAACACCGTCGTCGCGAGGTTCTGGTAGTACACCGGCTCCTTGGGATCCAACGCGATCGCCTTCTCAAAGTAGATGAACGCATTCGTCACCGGTCCCCGATGCCCGTACAACCCTGCCAGGTTGTTGTAGATCGCCGGATTCCTCGGGTCCAATTCCATGGCCTTTTCCCACTGCTCCTTCGCTCCCGCCTCCTGCCCCGTGTCATTCAGAAAACTCCCGAAGGCGATGCGCGCGTTGGCGTGCCGGGAATACTTCTCCAGAAACGCCAGGTAGGCCTTCGTCACGCCTTCAATCCGCGCGTCGATCTTCTTCTCCAAGGCCGCGTTGTCCGCAGAGGGCCCCTGCGCGTCCGCCTCCCGGATCCAAAGGTCCATCTCCTCCTGCGCGGCGTCGTCCTCGGCTAGAAGAGCCTTATACGCGATCTCGTCCGGTCGCTCCGCAGGCGCCGTCCGCACCACAAAACCGGACGCCGCATCCACCGCGGGCAGGGCCGCGCCGCGATCCCCAACCCCTTCGCGATCCGCTGGCGCAGTCGCTGCCAACGCCACCATCAACACCGCGGACAGATAATCAGCCACGCGCCGATCATACCGCCGCGCCAGCCGCCGGCAACCGATCGTCCTCCCCGCCCAAGACCCCGCGCCGCGCGAACAACGCGTCGGATTGCAGGAGTCGCCCCGTCGATTCCTCCACAAACCCCGGCTCCAACCCCACCCACTCCATCCCCCGCTCCGCCAACCACCC
>JBBQIU010000943.1:0-1538 GCA_038325245.1 Verrucomicrobiota bacterium | reverse complement strand
GGCGGCGGCCGCCGCCGACGTTGATGACGCCGTCGGGCATTTTCACGAGCCTGGGCCGCGAGCCGGGAAGGATCTCGTGGCGCTGGCGCACGCTCAAGTCCCCGTCAGGAGTGACGACGCAATATGTGTAGGTATAGCCCCCGGTCTGGAAGAGGACGTGGAGTCGGCTTAGGTTGTCGAGTTGCTGTACGGGGTTGGAGAACGAAAGGAGACGGTCGAGGAGGACGACGCGGTGAATCCGGGTTTCAGCCTCATCGGTAACGCGGGCGTAAAGATTGCGGTCGCGGGTGCGAACGGCGGATTGCAGGGCGTACCGGCGTATATCCGGTGGTGCGCCTTCAGCGTTCGACGAAGGGGGAACGCCGAAAGTGACCTCCCACAGTTTCCGGGCGCGCTGGAGGGTCAGGGTGACGGGATCGCTGAGGATACGTTCGCTCCAATTCGGAAGCCGGACCTCGGCGAAGATCAGGTGAACGCCGGACTCCTGGAAATCGAAGTAGGGTTGAACGTTCCACCATTTGGTGCCGGCCTTGGCGGATTCGAGGGTGAACTCGCCCTCGACCGGGACGTTCCCGAGACGGGCGATGACCTCACCGGTCTTGGTCTCCGCATGGAAGTGGAGCCAGTTGTTTCCCGTTCCGAAGGTGAGCGGTTGGCCGGAGAGGTTGGAGATGCGGACGCCGACTGGAATGTCCTCACCGGGCAGGTAAGTGGTTTCTTCGAGGATCAATTCGACAGTGACGCCTGCCGATTGGGCGACCGAAGGCCGGACGCAGGCGATCCAAACCAAAGCAAGTGCACAGAGCAGACGCATGGAAGTGATGCTAGGCCGTGTGGACGCGCCAACAAGAGCGCAGTTGGGATCAGTCGCCACCGGAACCGGACTCTCAAGTTCGGGCGTCGGTGGCCGATGTAGAGCCCATTGCGCCGGGACGCCTCGGCGGAAGCGTTTTGAAAGCTTAATTCGAAGGGAAACCAGTCCCACGGCGTCTGTAAAGATGGGTTAATCGCATGAACCTGATCCATCCCAGATCGGCGTATCGCCTCTACCTCGTGTTTGGCGTGGTGGGTGCGCTGGGCGTCGTGACCGCATTCCTTGCGGGCGCCGGCGATGGGAACCTGCTGATGGCAGGGGTATCCGCAGCGAGCATCGCGATTCTGTTCGGGATTGCCATTGCCTGGAGGGACTCGTCACCGATCGTCCCGTCCACCGGAGTTCGAAAGGGTGGAAACCCCTCGTCGGGGGCGGCCGTTCCAGAGGTCCAAGGAGTTGCCAAATCCGATGTGGAATCCGGTGTGGAATCTGTACGGCCGCTCGTTGCATCCGGAGCGCGGACGAGTGTCCGACCCTTCATGGAATGGACGGATGCGTTTTCAGTTCGGGTTCCCGCGATGGATCGCCATCACAAACGGCTCGTGGACCTGATCAACCGGATTCACGTGTTGATGGGGTCCGGGGTGGATGGGTCGGCGGTCGGCAGGGGTTTGGATGATCTGGCCAAATATGCGGGTTTTCATTTTTCCGCCGAGGAGCGGTT
>JBBQIU010000942.1:0-1540 GCA_038325245.1 Verrucomicrobiota bacterium | reverse complement strand
GCAACGCGCTGATTGCCCGCGTGGCGATCCTGGTGGGGTTCCCGCTCGTTGGCTCGCCCTATTCGAAGCGTCCCGGAGTCCGCAAGCTGATCTCACGTCCCTACATCACCTACTCCCGGCCGAGGCAGGGGGAGAATTGCGTGGACATTCTGCGATACTGGCATGGCATGCGACAGGAGCCGGACTTGTAGCGAAATGCTACCTGATTTCAAACCTGGCAAAGGGCCTCAATGGCATCGGGCTCGATGGGGATGTCTGCCATGAGATCGATGGAGCCCTTGTCCGTGATGAGGATGTTGTTTTCCAAGCGGATGCCGAGGCCTTCCTCAGGCAGATACAGGCCGGGTTCGACCGTCATCACCCAGCCGGCGGCGAACGGTTCGGTGGTGAAGCCGACGTCGTGCACGTCGAGGCCGAGGGGGTGGCCGAGGCCGTGCATGAAGAATCTTTTCACGGGCCTCTTCATAGGGTCCGCCGGCTTCTCGCGGAGGTCGGAGACCTTGAGCAGGCCGAGGTCGACGCATTCCCGGGCGAGCAGTTCCTCGGCGGCCTCCTGCCAATGGCGGGTCTTGACGCCGGGTTTCAGGCCGGTGATGGCGCTTCGGAGGGCGCGGAGGACGGCGTCGTAGACCTGGCGTTGGCGGCGGGTGAAGCGTCCGTTGACGGGGATTGTGCGGGTGAGGTCGGCATTGTAGTTGGCGTAGCAGGCGGCGACGTCGAGCAGGAGCAGGTCCCCATCACGGCAGGGTTGGTCGTTTTCGACGTAGTGAAGGACGCAGGCGTTGGCTCCGGACGCGATGATGGGGTTGTAGGCGAAGCCGGCGCGTTGGCGGATGAACTCGTGGGCGAACTCCGCCTCGATTTCGTGTTCCGAGACGCCGGGTTGGACAAAGCGGCAGACCCTTTCGAAGCCGTCGCGGGTGATGGCGCATGCCTTTTTCAGGAGTTCGATCTCGGCGGGTTGCTTGACGACCCGGAGGCGGTGCATGAGGCGGGCGAGGCGATGGTAGTGATGGAGGGGGTAGCGTTCGCGGACCCAGCGCACGAAGCGCGCCTCGCGGGTTTCGACCACGATTTCGGCGCGCTTGTGCTCATTGGAGTCGAGCCAGACGTGTTCGGCCTCGCACATCAGCCGATGAATGAATCTCGGAAACTCGGACACCCATTGGACGTTCTGGATGCCGGTCGCCTCGCGCGCGGATTCCCTGGTGAGTTTTCGACCCTCCCAGATCGCGATCAGTTCGCTGGTCTGGCGGAGGAAAAGGATCTCCCGCTGGCGTTCGTCGTCGGCGTCCGGGAACAGGAGGAGGATGGATTCCTCCTGTTCCACGCCGGTGAGGTGGAAGAGATCGGAATTGGGCACGAGGCGGAGGGTGCCGTCGGAGTTGGTGGGCAGGATGTCGTTGGCGTTGAGGACGACCAGGGAGCCTGGGGGCAGGAGGCGCATGAGGCGCCGGCGGTTGGCGATGAAGAACTGCGGGTCGATGGGCGCATGGCGCATGCGGTGGAGTGTGGCGCATGGCCGGGGAAAGGTGAAGGG
>JBBQIU010000941.1:0-1560 GCA_038325245.1 Verrucomicrobiota bacterium | reverse complement strand
GGTCGTCACCAAGAGCAGTCCAAGTTCCCACGGAGGCGTTAGGGGCATATCATCCTCTCCAAAAGCAATTCCCAAAGGTTGCCTAACTCATTTGCAATCTCCAGGGGCTTCCCTCCCACCAGTGCAGCCCACTTTCCACGGCTGGCCAGTGAGCCTTGGCCAAGTGTCGAGCAATGGCCTGCCGGGTGATGGTTTCGGGCCATGTGTGGGCAATCGCGTCCTGAGTCGCTCCGTGGAGACGGGCCACAACCGCACGAGATTGGCATTGGGTCCATCCTTGAACCAAGGAGTCGAAGACCGGCGCAAACGCGCCCAGCGCTGCGGCCAAACCCGGCGCCGCGGTCGGCGGAACCACCAACGCCAATCGCAGGGGTTCCCGAAGGTGCTCCAAGGCCCTTCCGGACGCGCGGAACGCCTCTCCGTCGCCCCCTGAAACCCGATTCGTCGGGATCGACGTGACCCGTCCCACCGCCACCGCCATCCGCGTGTCGAGCCTGCGACCCGGTGGAACATGGGCTCGGATCCAGGCGCGAAAGAAAAGTCCCACGCGGAACGCCCGTTCCGGGCGGCTAATGACGAATTGCCACCCATCCCCGCGAAAGACATCCACCGGCTGGATCACATCGTCGGGGAATTTCTCCTGCAACGCTTGGGAGGCCCGCTTGATCTCGATCAGAAGGCTTGCCCGTTCAACCGCATTCAACGTCGACGAGCGCACGATGTCGCCCGTGATGACCGCGTAATCTTGCGTCGGGTAAATCGTCATGGCGCGAACCTCGGCTGCAGGATGAAGCGCCGACGGCAGGTTGACGACGTCAAATTGCCGTGGCCGGACGCCAGTCGATCAGTTCCACTTGGAGGAGCTTGCGGTCGTTGAAATGATTCCACGCCAACTCAATCGCAAAATCGAGCGGTACACCCACGGGTGGCAGGCGGTGCGCCATTTTCCACGCCACTCCGAAAAGCCGGCGTCCCCGCGGATCATCCAGGCTAAACCGAAAGTGCTGTCCCTTGAAGACTTCAGGCCGCTGGCGCAGGACCACTCCCCTGACTCCAAAAACCGGTTCCGGATTCCCCTGACCGAAGGGGTGGAGCTCTTCGAGTTCGTCCATCAGCCGCTCCCGAATCTGATCGGTGGTCAACCAAGCTGCGATCGCCAGCGAGGCCTCACAGAGCGCACTGCCGGTATGTTCCTGGACCGCCTCGGCAAAGCGGGCACGGAAGGCCTCCAGGTTGGACTTGGTCACGGAAATGCCCACCGCCATCGGATGCCCACCCCAACTCGTCAGGTGCTCGCAGCAGACCCCGAGAACCTCGACCAGGTTGACGCCATCGACGCTTCGGCCGGAACCCTTGGCCAAGTCGCCTTCGTTGCCCAAGACGACGCACGGTCGGTTGTATTTGCGGCTGACGCGTCCCGCGACGATCCCGACTACGCCCGGATGCCACGTATCCCCGTAAAGGACTATACCCGGACAATCCAGATAGTGCGCCTCGATGATCCGCTCCGCTTCTTCGGTGATCAGCCGCTCGATATCCTGCCGCTCCCGGTTGAACGCA
>JBBQIU010000940.1:0-1563 GCA_038325245.1 Verrucomicrobiota bacterium | reverse complement strand
GATCACTTGGACTAAGCCCAACCTCGGCCTTGTCGAATATCGCGGATCCAAGGAGAACAATCTTCTGTTCTTGCCCAACCCCGACGAGCCCTATGCGTCGAACTTCGCCCCATTCCTGGACAACCGACCGGGCGTGCCGGGGACGGAACGTTACAAGGCGGTTGGCGGGACTTGGCAAAAGGGAGGTATGTACGTTCTTGCATCCCAAGATGGCATCCATTGGCGGAAATGGCGGGAGAAGCCCGTGTTCAAGAACGGCGCCTTCGATTCCCAGAACATCGTGTTCTGGTCGGAACTTGAGCAGCGCTACGTCTTCTTCTTCCGAGTTTTCACTGCAATATCTGACTACAGCAACCTAACCAAGTGGTCGTCCGCATCAGGAAGCTATCGCACCATCGCCAAGACTACCTCGACGGATCTGGTAAGCTGGACCGAATCCCGGCGCATGAGTTTCGGGGAGACTCCGCTGGAGCAGTTCTATACCAATCACACGCACCCCTACTTCCGCGCTCCGCACTTCTACGTCGGCATGCCGATGCGCTTTGTGCCAGGGCGGCGCTTTCTCTCCGACGAGAAACTGGCCGCGCTGAAGGTTGTGCCCGCCTACCTCAATATAACGACGGGCAACCACAACATCCCCAATGAAGTATCCGACACGGTGCTGATCACCAGCCGCGGTGGCTACCGGTACGACCGCACCTTCATGGAGGCCCTCGTTCGGCCCGGAACGGAGGAAGGCAACTGGGTTTCGCGCAACGGTATTGCTGTCACTGGCGTGATCCAGACCGGGCCAACGGAGATGTCGTTTTTCGTGGCCCAGCACTATGCGCAGCCCACGGCCTACCTGAAGCGATTCGTTCTTCGTCTGGACGGCTTTGCTTCCGTGAATGCACCCTATGCAGGCGGGGAGATGGTGACGAAGCCGATCATGGCCGGAGGAAAGGATCTGATCCTGAACTACGCGACCTCCGCGGCCGGGGAAATCCGGGTGGAACTGCAGGAGCCGGATGGCGAGCCGATTCCAGGTTTCACGCTCATGGAAAGCGTGCCGATCGTGGGCGACAGCATCGAGCAGGCATTGAAGTGGAAGTTCAAAGCCGACCTCGGCGCTTTGGCCGGCAAACCCGTGCGCATCCGTTTCGTGATGAAAGACGCCGACCTCTATTCGATCCGCTTCCGCTAAGCCACCCACCGCCGACCCCGATCCGCCGCGTCAAGTGCCTTACCGGGTGCAATCGACGCCATCCCTCGGCAAGTCCCGTTCGTAACTACATGTCCACAAAGCTTGTCCACCTGAGCCGAGCAAACCTGCACGGAGTGTGGTGTGCACTCATCGTACCCTGGACGTCCCGCGACGACGTTGATTCGCGGCGTTTCCGCCGGGAGATCCACTCCTATGGGGGGACCGGTGTGCATGGCGTCTACACCGATGGAACGACCGGGGAGTTCTACGCCCAATCCGACGCCGTTTATGCGCGCATCACGGCGATCGCGTGCGAGGAGGCGCACGCTTGCGGCCTTCCGATCCAGATCGGAGCCTCGGCGCTGAGCACCCTTACCGCC
>JBBQIU010000939.1:0-1563 GCA_038325245.1 Verrucomicrobiota bacterium | reverse complement strand
ATCGTCGACCGGTCGGGCCGCTGGATGCTGAAAGAGCGCCTCGAAGGCAGCCTGGACCTCGGTGAAGCCGGCAGGATCGCCGGACGTGACGACCCGGTAATTCCACTCCACGCCGTTGTTCAGAGCGCTCGCGGTCAAATTCGAACTCCCGACGTAGGCCGTCCCGGACCCGTCGGGAAAACGGAAAATGAACGCCTTCGGATGGAAGCTGGTGGCCCGGGCTTCGAAAACGCGGAGATTCAGATTGCCCTCCAAGTCCTGAAGTTCCCGGAGGGCTTCGGGTTCGGTGACGTCCAGGTAATCGCCCGTGAGGATGCGGAGGCGCCCACCGCGCCTCAGGAGGTCGCGCAAGTGCTCCCCGATGAGGCGCACTCCGCTCCGGAGGATGAACGAGATCGCGAGATCGGCGCCAAGCGCCCGGTCGAGGTCGCTGCGGAGGTGGGGGAGCAGCGGATCGGCATCACCCCGGATGAGAGGACGTGTGTGGGGCGGGAGGCTGACGAGGTCGAGCCCTGGGGGCGGACTGGCCAGGTAATCCGCCCGATGCGGGATGACGCGGCGGACCCCGCCCCGGGGATTGGGAACATCGCCCCGGTAACGTGGGATGACGTGGAGGTGAAGGTGGAACACGGTCTGCCCGGCCGCCTCGCCCACGTTGATCCCGATATTGAACCCATCGGGCTGGTACCGCCGGAGGATTTCCTGCCGCACCCGATCGATCGTCCTGAGAATCGCCGCTTGTTCCTCGCGGGTGGCATCGAACCAGGTCGGGACATGCCTCCGAGGCACGATCAGCGCGTGACCGGGCGAGACCGGAAATCCATCCCAAAGCGCGATCACGAGGGGATCTTCGTGGAAGACCCGATCCCTCGCCGGCTCGCAGAATGGGCAGGCGAGGTTCACTTCGACCTCGGCTCCCCGACGAGGTTTCGCCTGGTGATGGTCATCACTCCGCTCAAACCCGCCTCGACACAGGCGCGGCACCGAATTCGCGAGTCGCGTCGGCGACTGCGACAAACGGATTGGCAAACGGGGCATCGGTACTCGTACTGAAATCGTCGAACTCGCGTGGGCTGGTCCCGGGTGGGAGGATCGATCAGTCGCAGTCGCAAGCGAGGTTCGAGGCCCACGGCGAGCATCAGTTGGCGCCACTCGATCCCATGAGGCTTCGCCTTGGGACCGTACAGGCGGTGAACCGCCAGATGCGCCGCTTCATGTGTGAGCGCGTCGAAAAGCAGCGGTCGATTCCGCGGCGCCAGAAGCTTCGCGCTCAAGCGAATGACGCCACGCCTGGGGTTGCAGCGCGCCAGCGCGGCACGGAGCCTGCCGGTAAATTCCACCCGCACGCATCCGGCCAGCGCGGGACAACCCCAGCAGGTCGACAGCCGTGCAAGCTGCTTATCGATCGCCCTTCGGGTTTGCGGTGGCGGCGATGTTGGTGCTGGAGGTTCCTCGTCCATCTGGCGTCATCCGTTGCAGATACGGACGAGCTTCTCTGAACGTGCCAGGATGGCAAGGGGCTGACAGCGCCGGGACTGGGCGGTTCACCGCTGATGAGGCTTT
>JBBQIU010000938.1:0-1572 GCA_038325245.1 Verrucomicrobiota bacterium | reverse complement strand
CAGGGGGGCCGGCCGGCCGGCGGCGGAGGTAGGCGTCGGTGGCGAGTACGGCGGCAACCAGGAGGAGGAGGAGGGCGGGCAGTCGGCGGGTCGGGGAGGCGCTGGGGCCATTCTCGCGCATGGCACGATGGGGTGGTTTGGATCAGGTCGAGGCGGCCGTCGTTCGGGGTCGGCGTCGGCGTCGGCGTTGGAGTGGAGCAGGGATTGCGGCCTTCGGGAGGACGGCCTGGCGGAGCTTGCGGACGGCGGCGGTCATGTTGGTTTGGGCGAAGAGGCCGGTGCCGCTGACGAAAGTATCGGCGCCGGCGAGGGCGCACTCCTGGGCGGTCTCGGGGACGATGCCGCCGTCGACTTCGATGCGGAAACGGAGTCCGAGTTCCTCGCGCCATCGGGCGGCCTGCTGGATCTTGGGGACCGCCTCTTGAATGAAGGATTGGCCGCCGAAGCCGGGATTGACGGTCATAACGAGGACAAGGTCGACAAGCCGGAGGAGCGGCTTGGCGATGCGCATCGGGGTGGGTGGGTTGATCGCGACGCCGCATTGGAGCCCGAGGGATTTGATCTTCCAGAGAAGCGGTTCGACGAGCTCATTGAGTTCGGCATGGACGGTGATGAGATTGGCTCCGGCGCGGGCGAACGGTTCGAGGAGGATTTCCGGCCGGGAACACATCAGGTGGACATCGAAGAACAGCTTGGTGAGTGGGCGAAGGGCGCGGACAAGTGCCGGGCCGAAGGAGATATTGGGGACGAAATGTCCATCCATGATGTCGAGATGGAGCCAATCGGCGCCGGAGCGCGAGGCACGGGCGACTTCGCTTTCGAGGCGGGCGAAGTTCGCGGCGAGGAGGGAGGGGGCAACGATCACCACGGGCAGGCTATCGGCGGCGACGACGCGGGGTCAATCGACGGGCGGGGGGATTGCGTGTGGCTTTGGAAGGGCCGAGCAGTCGGCGCAGGTCGTTTGCGAAGGTATCGACGTCCACGGGTTGGGTATCCCAGGAGCACATGAGTCGGCAGCCGGTATCGCCCTCAAAGACATAGAAATGCCAGCCGAGCTGGTGGAGTTGGGGGATGACCCCCGATGGGAGGTCAACGAAGACACCATTCGCCTGAGTGGGGTGAAGCAACCGAATGCCGGGAATCCCCCTGAGGGCCTGGGCGAGTCGTTGGGCCATGGTGTTGGCGTGGAGGGCGTGGCGCAGCCATGCGCCAGAGCCGAGAAGCCCGATCCATGCTGCTGCGGCGAATCTCAACTTCGACGCGAGTTGGCCGGCTTGCTTGATGCGGTAATCGAGTTCGAGGGCCAGTTCGGGCTTGAAGACGACGATGGCTTCGGCCGCGAGTCCGCCGTTCTTGGTGGCCCCGAGGCTGAGGATGTCAATGCCTGCCCTCCTCCACTCGTGCCAGCCCAACCGAGGTCACCTCGGTCGCGGTATCGAGCGCAAGCAGCAAGCGGCTCACAGTGTCTCCTCGGCGGTCATGGCGATTCCGGGCAGTTGTGCGCACGCGAGCGCCCACCGACGAACCAGCGTCTCTCCTCGCGCACCCACACCCGTGATGTGCACAAGGCGT
>JBBQIU010000937.1:0-1572 GCA_038325245.1 Verrucomicrobiota bacterium | reverse complement strand
CCGGGTCATCGATTCCCCACGCGAGCGGCTGATTGCGATCGTGACCAACAACTTTGCCCTCTGCAACGGGCGGTGGCCGGCACAAATCCTGATGGCCACGATCTTCATCGGAGCGCTGGCACCGGCGCACCTCGCCGGCCTGGTCGCAACCGGCGCCGTCTTCGCCATTGCGATGCTCGGATTCGCGCTCTCCTTGCTCAGCTCCTGGCTGCTCAGCCGGACGTTGTTGCGCGGCGAAGCCTCCACCTTCAGCCTCGAACTTCCGCCCTATCGTCCACCCAACCTCTGGCGGACCCTTTACACCTCATTGATCGATCGCACGGCCTTTGTCCTTTGGCGTGCCGTGGTATTCGCGCTTCCCGCGGGCGCCGTGATCTGGCTGGTCGCCCGCGTCCACCTCGGCGGCGAAAGCCTCGCCTTCTGGGGCGTCGAAGGCCTGAGCCCGCTCGGTCTCTTCCTGGGTCTGAATGGGGTGATCCTGCTTGCCTACGTAATCGCGATACCGGCCAATGAAATTGTCATCCCCTCGGTTCTGATGCTCACCGTTCTGCTCCAGGGTGATGCCAGTGAGGCGGGTGTATTGGTGCAGGCGAGCGACGAAACCGTGCGCACCCTGCTCACCCACGCCGGATGGACCCCCGTTACAGCCCTTTGTCTCATGCTTTTCAGCCTGTGTCACAATCCGTGCAGCACCACCCTCGTCACGATCTATCGGGAGACGGGGTCATTGAAGTGGACCTCGGTCTCGGCGCTCCTGCCAACCGCTTTCGGGATGGTCCTCTGTGCCTTGGTCGCCTGGCTGGCAGGCGTCTGGTGATCCGGTCGGACTGAAGGCCACAAACCACAGTTGAACCCACCCCGGACCCGGATCAACCTACTCCCGCCTCCGTCCGCGGGAAACGTCACCGAGGCACGACTCTCTTTCATGTCATCCTCCTTCACCCTCCGAGAAAAAATCGGCCAGATGTTGATCGTCGGCTTCCGCGGTGCTGAACCGTCGGAGTGCGGTTTGATCGAGCGGGACCTGCGCGATCACGCCATCGGCGGCATCATCCTGTTCGACCAGGAAATGGTCGATGCCACCGCCCGTCGGCGCAACATCGTCTCACCGGACCAGGTCAAGCGTCTGGTCGCTCACCTGCAGGCAAACGCCCGTCGGCCAGGCACCCTGCTGATTTCAATCGACCAGGAGGGGGGACGCGTCAACCGGTTGAAATTCGACTACGGTTTTCCGCCCAGCGTTTCCCAGGATGAGTTGGGCCAAATCAACCGGCTCGAGGAAACCAGCCGCCAGGCCCGGCTCACCGCCCAGACGCTCGCACGCGCCGGCATCAACTTCAACCTGGCCCCGGTCGTTGACCTCGATGCCAATCCGAACAATCCGATCATCAAGGGCAAGCGACGCTGTTTCTCCAGCGATCCAGAACTCACCGCCCGCCACGCCGGGGCGGTCGTTCAGGCCCACCGCGGCGAGGGGGTGCTGACGTGTCTGAAACACTTTCCCGGGCATGGGAGCGCAGCCGGTGACACCCACCTCGGGCTCGTCGATGTCACCCAAACCTGGAGTGAACA
>JBBQIU010000936.1:0-1573 GCA_038325245.1 Verrucomicrobiota bacterium | reverse complement strand
AGTAGCCAGCTCGCCAGCCGCGCATGTCCCGCTTGTTCACCGCTCACTTTCACCGAGTCAGACAACATCACCCCATCTCTGCTTATGAAATCCCAAACACCCTCCGTCACCAAAACCCGTCATCCGTGGATCCAGCGTGCCGTTCTCTCATGTATTACTGTGCTCCTGCAATCGGTGCTTGTCGCCCAATCGCTCCCGCCGATGCTCGATCTCCACGGCGTCGGACAGGATCCGACCCTCATCGAGTACGCGAAGCTGCCAGTGCTCAAGGGAGAGCACGGCTTGGTTACGGCCGGTCACAAAGATGAACGGGGTATGCAGGCGCAAATCTTCGATCGAGCCGATCTGAACGACCCGACGAAATGGAACTTCCGTCTTCACTCATACCTTGCCCATTTCGACGGTCAGTACTGGGCGATGTGGAGCCACGGACGACTGGTGGAGGATCATCCCACCCAGCATCTCCGCTATGCCACGAGCCGCGATGGCCTGAAATGGAGCGAGCCCCAGCTTCTCGCCGGTCCACCTGAGCGGGACGGGTTCCGATTCATCGCCCGCGGGTTGTGGGTGCGTGAGGGGAAGCTCCTTGCCTTGGCGAGTCACGACGAAGCCTATACGAAGGGCAGGGTGCACTTCTTTGGTCCAAGCCTTGATCTCCGGGCCTGGGAGTGGCAGCCACAGACCCGCGAATGGAAGGCCCTCGGTGTGATTGCGGACGGGGCGATCAACAACTTCCCTCCGCGACTCATGCCCAACGGTCAATGGGCGATGATCTGCCGTCCGCCCGACTACACGCGGTCCGTCTTCTTGTTGTCCGGCGGACTTGCTTCCCCCTCCTCGTGGAAGCGTTCGCCCATCGTCACCGAAACGCCAGCCGACGGATTTCGTCCGGAGGAGCCGGATTGGTGGGCGTTGCCCGACGGACGTCTGATCGGCCTGTTTCGCGACAACAACCGCTCTGGTCGTTTCTATCGCGCGGTCTCGACCGACAACGGCTTGAACTGGACGGCGCCCGAAAAAACGAACTTCCCAGACGCCACGTCAAAATTCTTCTGCCTTCGCACCTCGCGAGGCTATTACGTGATTGTGTCGAACACGGATCCCAAGGGCCGGAATCCGCTCGCCCTGTCCGCGTCGGACGACGGTGTCACCTTTACCCGCATGGGCCGGTTGCCGATTCCCGTCACGCGCGAGGGAGGTGACTTTGACTCAAGACATGCGTCGGGATCCGTGCAGTATCCCCACGTCATGGAGCATAAAGAACATCTCTACGTCACGTATTCCCGAAACAAGACCTCGATCGAGGTCATTCGTGTGTCGCTTGACGAGGTCGATCGTCTCCGGCGGGGCCGGCTCTGAGGAGGTTCTCCGGACCATCATGGCATCTTCCCGTTCAGTCTTCGACCTTGTGGTCGTCGGTGGCACGCCCGCCGGCATCGCCATGGCCGTGCGGGCGTCCAGAGAGGGACTGCGGGTGCTGCTGACGAATCGCGGGCCACATCTGGGAGGGATGCTGACCAGTGGCCTGGGCGTCTGGGATACGCTGCTGGAGGGCCGGCGGGCGCCGGTTTAC
>JBBQIU010000935.1:0-1579 GCA_038325245.1 Verrucomicrobiota bacterium | reverse complement strand
GACGCTTTGTTGGGCGCCAAGGGCCGCGAGGTGTTCGGGATTTCGCCCGACATCACGGTTTTCGAGGCGATCGAGCAGCTTGCCGAACGAAACATCGGCGCGTTGTTGGTGATGGAAGGCGAGCGGTTGGTCGGGGTGTTTTCGGAGCGTGATTACACCCGGAAAGTGGCGTTGGCGGGGCGCAATTCGCGGGAGACCCTGGTGCGCGAGATCATCACGGGTCGGATTGTGACTGTTGAACCTTCGACATCGGTTCCCGAGTGCATGCGCCTGATGATCGACAACCGAGTCCGCCATCTTCCCGTTCTGGACGGGCAGCGGGTGGTGGGGGTGATCTCGATCGGGGATCTGGTCAACTTCATCATGAACGCGCAGCGCGCGACGATAGAGCAATTGCACAGTTACATCTCCGGCGGGTACCCGGGCTGACCGGAGGGTACTCTTGCCCGGCGGGGCCGGATCGGGCGAGGATCGGCGCGATGAGTCTCCTGCCCTTTGGCGAACTGCGTCCCTATCGACCCCGGCATTTCCTACCGGCGTCCGTGGCGTGGGATGATTGGGCCGCGATCGCGCCGTTGCTGGATGGCCTCGAGGAGCGTTTGGGGCGAATCGAGGCGGAGGCGGAGGCGGAGGCGGACTCGGACTCGGAATTGCAGTCGTGGCTGCTGGACTGGGGTGAGTTGACCGCGGGACTCAATGAGGAGAGTTCGCGTCGGTACATCGCCATGACGTGCCACACCGACGACGCGTACGCGGAGAAGGCCTACCTGCATTTCGTCGAGGAAATCGAGCCGAAGTTGAAGCCTCGCCAATTCGCCCTCGAGCGGAAGTATCTCGCGCATCCGGGGAGGGCAGGGTTGTCGACCGAGCGATATGGGGTCTTCGACCGGTTTACCGAGGTCCGGGTGGAATTGTACCGGGACGAGAACGTGCCGTTGGAGACCGAAGAGGCGCGGTTGGGACAGCAATACCAGAAGCTGAGCGGATCGCTTGCGGTGATCTACCGGGGTGAGGAGAAAACGCTGGTCCAGATGGGGCGGTATCTCGAGGAGCCGGACCGGGCCGTGCGGCAGGAAGCCTGGGAACTGGTGGCACGCCGTCGGCTGAAGGAGCGCGAGCCGTTTGACGACCAGTTCGACGCGTTGCTGGGATTGCGACATCGGATCGCGCGGAACGCCGGATTCGCCAATTACCGGGACTATTCGTTCAAGGCACGGGGGCGGTTTGATTATACGCCGGCGGACTGCGAGGCTTTCCACGATGCAATCGAGGCCGAAGTGGTGCCGTTGCTGAAGTCGCTTCAGGCGGAGCGCCGCCGTCAACTCGGGCTGGAAACGCTTCGTCCGTGGGACCTATCCGTCGACCCGCTGAATCGTCCGCCGCTGCGGCCGTTCGATTCCGTGGAACGGCTTCTGGAAGGTTCGCAGACAATTTTCGACCGCATGAACGGTGAATTGGCTGGGCAGTTTCGGACGATGCGGGATTTGCGATTGCTGGACCTCGACAATCGGAAGGGGAAGGCGCCGGGGGGGTACCAGAGTTCCCTGCCCGAGGCGCGGATGCCGTTCATTTTCATGAA
>JBBQIU010000934.1:0-1587 GCA_038325245.1 Verrucomicrobiota bacterium | reverse complement strand
TCCTCCTCATCGCTGCACAGGAAATCACCGACCGCCATCTCACCGCCCCGGTCCATCTGAATGCCACCCATGTGCGGGACGATATCCCGCCCCAGGGAGGAACCAGCGTTGTCGATGTCATCCAACGCAACGTCGACGCGGTTCTCGCCCAGCGCGCCCGGACAGGCCAGCCGATGTTTCCCCACGTCAACCATCCCAACTTCGGTTGGGGCATCACCGCCGAGGAACTCATGCGAATCCGCGGCGAGTCCTTCTTCGAGGTCTACAACGGGCATCCGTCCGTCCACAACCTGGGCGACGCCTCACACGCCGGAACCGAACGCGTGTGGGACATCATCCTCACCTGGCGTCTCTCCTTCCTCCAACTCCCGCCCATTTTCGGCCTCGCCGTCGACGACTCGCACAATTACCACTCGAACGCCGTGGCCCAGAGCAACCCAGGACGCGGCTGGATCATGGTCCGTGCCAAGTACCTCACCCCGGAACACATCATTCAGGCTCTCGAGGCGGGCGAGTTTTACAGCTCCTCCGGCGTGACGCTCCGCCGCATCCAACGACAGGGTTCCATCCTCCGTATCGAAGTCGCACCCGATCCCGGCGCCACCTACCGCACGCGCTTCATCGGAACCCGCAAGGGGTTCAATCCCGACAACGAACCCGTCCGCACCGCCGGCGGCGACGCCCTCCGGGTCACACACCGCTACAGCGACGACGTCGGCATGACCTTCGCCGAAGTCGAAGGCACGACCGCGGAGTACACCCTCAAGGGCGACGAACTCTACGTCCGCGCCAAGATCATTTCCTCGCGCCCCATGCCCAATCCGCCCACGGTCGGCGAGACGGAGGCGGCCTGGACCCAACCCATCCTGCCTGCTCCATGAACCGACCATTCCCAGATCCCTCTCCCGCCGGAGCGCAGCGTAGGTGGGAGAGGGTGGTTCCGCGCATGCGGAACCGGGTGAGGGCTCTCCCCCCGGTTCAGGGTCCCAATGCGTGTCCAATTCTTGGAAAACGTTGCTACCCATGAACCGAAGCCGCCCTGAAGGGTTCCGCTCCGTCGGAAACCGTTGAACTCTACCCCCAACTCAATCCTCAGCGCCGACGGAGCGGCGCCCTCCATCGCACGCTCTTTTCACAAAGGACAGGCCGCTCGTGATCGGCCACCGCGGCTACGCGACCCTCGCCGCGGAGAATACCCTCCCCTCCTTCCACTACGCCCTCCTCGCCGGCGTCGACCTCGTCGAACTTGATTACCACCACTGCTCTCCATCTCGGCAAATCCTGACATCCGCATCACCCCCCGCGCTCCCCGTCGTCACCGAATCCAGCGAAGTCGGGTGGCCACGACGTGGTACAGGACCGGCAGGAGCACGAGCGAGAGAACCGTTGCTCCGAGCAACCCGAAGATGTGGACCGCCGTAAGCGGCCGCCACAGCTCCCCTCCCGTCAGGGCCAGGGGAATAAGCCCTCCCACCGTCGCAAAGGTGGTGACCAATACCGCCCGAAGCCGCACCAGCCCCGCATGGATCAACGCGTCTTCCAGTGGCATCCCCTCCCCCCGCGCCTCCTCGATCAGGTCCGAAATCA
>JBBQIU010000933.1:0-1590 GCA_038325245.1 Verrucomicrobiota bacterium | reverse complement strand
CCTGCCTCGCCACGTCCGATGGATCCGTGGTCTGGTCCCGCGATTTCAGAAAGGAATTCGGAATCCCCACCCCGCAGTGGGGATTCGCCGGCCATCCCCTCGTGGACGGCGACAAGCTCATCTGCCTGGCGGGCGGCGATGGAAGCGTCGCCGTGGCCTATGACAAAAACACCGGCAAGGAACTGTGGCGGGCGTTGAGTGCGAAGGAACCGGGGTACGCGCCCCCAATGATCCACGAATTCGGCGGGCGCAGGCATCTCATTGTCTGGCATCCGGAAGCCGTGAATGGACTCGACCCGGAAACCGGCGCAGTTCTATGGACGCATCCCATCATCCCTGCCGTGCGCTTCGGCATGACGATTCCGAGCCCGCTCAAGGTCGGGGACCGCCTATTCCTGACCTCCTTCTATAACGGTTCCCTGATGTTGCGCCTCGGCGGCGCCGAACCCTCGGTGGTCTGGAAGAGTTCCAAGGTAAGCGAGAAGGACACCGACGGACTTCACAGCGTCATGGCGACGCCCCTGATCGAAGGCGGGTTCATTTACGGCCCATGCAGCTACGGCCAGTTCCGCTGCCTCAACGCGGAGACCGGCGAACGGATCTGGGAAACCTTCGCGCCCACGAGCGGCAAGTCGGCCCGCTGGGGCCACGCCTTCGTCGTGAAGCACGAAAATCGGGTGTTTCTCTTCAGCGAGACCGGGGACCTGATTCTCGCCCGCCTGTCCCCCGAAAAGTACGAGGAAATCAGCCGCACCCACCTGCTGGATGCTACGAACCCGGACCCCAGCCGATCCGTGGTGTGGTCCCACCCGGCCTTTGCGAACCGAAACATCTACGCCCGCAACGACCGGGAAATCGTCTCCGCGTCCCTCGCGAAGTAACGCGTCGGCACGAGCAGGCCCCGGTCCCCCGCCACCCAAAACGCACGTTTCAGACGTCGGAACCTCAGAGCAATGATCCCGTGGAGTGACCGCAGATTGCCCGCCGATCCCATCCGAACGCTCTACCCCATCCGCATCATCCGGCTCGCCAATTCCTGCGGATGCGCCACCAGTGCCCCATGCCGCGTGGCCGCCCGCCGCACCTCGGCGTCGTGGCTGACCACCAGCACCGCCCGGGGCTCCTTTCCCATCTTCAGATGCACCAACTGTCCCTCGATCACCCGGTCCGCCCGGTGCTTTCCCTGACCTCCGGAATACACCACACGCAGATTGCCCCCCAACGAACGGGAGTCTTCGATCGGACTATCCACCACCAGCAACATCTCAAACTGCGGTCGGGAGGACGCGAACCGCTCGAGTCGCGGAAGAATGGCTTTCAGCGTGGCCGGCAATCGACCGGGAACCACCAGCGAACCCAGCACGTCACCGGCTTCCCCGATCAAATTGTAGGCATCCACCAGCACGAAACCGCAAACTCGCCCATCCAGAATGGCGGACGGTGTCACCGCCGGCCCCTGGGTCAACCGTTCGCGCAACTGGACATCCGCCAACACCTGCTGGCGCTGGACGCTGAACTCAGTGAGCCGTCGGACCGTTTCCCCTTCGAAAACCCCGGCCGCTGACAACTCCTGCACCAACTGCCGCAACC
>JBBQIU010000932.1:0-1599 GCA_038325245.1 Verrucomicrobiota bacterium | reverse complement strand
ACCTATGAAAGCGGCCGTTCTGATTACGCCACACCGGAGCGGTTTCGGATCGGCATGATCGCCCTGCGGGGATCACCGAAGGCTTCCCCGGAGAAAACCCTTGAGCTTCGGGAACGCGCGGAGCGCCTTCGGACCGATTTGCTGGAACGAGCCTCCCGCCCGGACGCGTTTGGAGACGTCGCACGGCAGCATTCGGACGACCGAGCGACCCGGTACCAAGGTGGCGATGTGGGTTGGGTCGAAACCGGCCGCAGAGGTCATCCCTGGCCCCGTGAAGTGGTCGAAGCCATCTCCCGCCTCACGGCGGACGGCGACCTGAGTCCCGTGATTGAAACGGCCTCGGGCTGCTACCTGCTCAAACTCCTCGGCCATCAGCCGCCCGGAATCCGGCCGCTGGCGGAAGTTCGCGACGAGATCGCGCATCGACTCCTCCAGGACCGCAAGAAGGCCCTCGCCGACGGCTTCGAGGAACGGCTGCACGCCGGCCTCCAGATCGAGATTCGCGGCGATGCCGTCGCCCGCGTGCCGCTTCCGGAGCCCCGCCTTGCGCGATCCGAAACCCAGCCGCCTTCCCTTCCCAATCGCTGATCCCTGCCCCCTACCGCCATGAACCGCCTCCACCCCTGCCCCGCCGTTCAAGACCGCGCCGCGTCCATCGCCCCCGTCCGGATCCGCATCCGACCGCGTTGGCTGCGAACGTTGCTGGCCGCCGGCGGCGCCTGGTTCCTCGCCGGACCCTTCCACGCGTGCGCCGATCAGAACGTCTCCCAGACGCTTCAACTCCGCGCCGGCTGGAACTCGGTCTGGCTCGAAGTGGCGCCGACTAACCCGGCGCCCTCCCAAGTCCTCGCATCCGTTCCCGTGGTCAGCGTCTGGACGTACTCCGAACGGCTCACCGCCACGGACTTCATCCAGAACCCCTCCGAGCCCACATGGAACCGCAGTGCTTGGCTGAGCTACGTTCCCACCAACCTTCTGGAATCGATCGACAACAACCTGTTCGCGATCCAGGGCGGAAGGGCGTACCTCATCGAGACGGAGGCCGACGCCACCTGGACCGTCACTGGCCGGCCGGCATACCGGCCCCTGAAGTGGGTGGAAGGCGCCTACAATCTCCGCGGTTTTCCCATTGATCCTGCCACGCCTCCGACGTTCGGCGAATTCTTCGGACCCTCGCCCGCGCACGTGGACCCCGCCACCGGTGCGCTCGCGAAGTCCTACCAACTTCAGGCGTCGGGTCAGTGGCAGGCGGTCAACGAGGCCACCCTCGTTCTCCCGGGTGAGGCCTACTGGGTCTTTGCCAACCGGGCGTCGGAGTACATCGCTCCCGTCGCGCCCAGGCTGCCCGCAGGCGACGGCCTGGATTTCGGACGGGCCCTTCCCGAAATCGCGCTCACGATCGCCAACGGCCGTCCGTCGTCCTCCACCATCGAGGTCCGGGAACTGCAGCGCACCCAGGCGGGAACCGCCCTCGCCGTGGCGGGTGCCAATGCCGACGGCAACACGGCCTGGACGGACCTCCCCAGCCTCACCTCAACTCCCGTCCTGGGAGGCGGAACGCGGGAGCTTCGCCTAGCCCTGCGCCGGAGTGTTCTCACA
>JBBQIU010000931.1:0-1607 GCA_038325245.1 Verrucomicrobiota bacterium | reverse complement strand
GGCGGGTCGGAGTCCGGCACGGGCGACTTCGACGGGGGGGCTCGTTTTCGGGACTTCGAGCGCGAGATGGCCACGGGCGCCACGGATCGAGCGTAGTTCGCGCCAAAGTGCGGTGGCCTCGGACTCCACGGGCGTGGCGGCGAGAACTGCCATGATCTCAGGCAGGGCGTTCGTGAGATCGGTGCCGGCGAGGGCGACTACGGCTTCGCGGCGGAGGACAGGGGTGGCGACTTCGCGCGCGAGGCGGCAGAGTGCGGCGATCACGGGGGCGCCGCCGAGTTCGAGGAGGGAGGGATGCGGCGGAATCGGTACCGGCCAGAGGGCCCGCCTGAAACTCACCCGTCGTTATCCGAAACCATCGGCCTACCCAGGGCACCGGTCGTTCCGTTCCGCCAGCCAGATCGCAGCGGCCAGCAGGGTCAGTCCTCCGAGCAGCCGGGGAGTGTCCGCGGTTTCCTGAAAGAACATCAGCGAGCAGGCGACGCCCAAGGGGACCTTGGCGTTGTTGAACACGGCGAGCGTGCCAGGACGCAGGCAGCCGAACCGCTGCGCCGCCTCCCCAAGCGCCCGCTCAAACGCCTCCGCCGCCCCTTTCTCCAGAGACAGATTCCTCCGTAAGTTCCCCGGGTTGATCACGTGGTACCGTCCGCTTGCATCGTCGATGCTCAGCGGCTTCGCCATCTCACGCTCTCTTCATTCTCCGACGTCGTTGTCAAGAGTCAAGACATGACGTTTTTTGTAGCCCTGTTGGGCATAGGAGTTGCTTTCCGCGGCTGACGAATTACGAGAAGAGGGCCCCTTTTTACTGCAGGTCCATCATTTCAATCGAACCAAGTCTACCCATGTACACACACGTCCTAGGTGAAGCATTCAAGGTCAGATCCGCGCCCGCGCTTCTGGCCATGGTCCTTCTGTCTCAAGTCGCTCCGGCGCGGTTGGCAGCGCAGGCGGTTCCTCCGCCGTCCGCCGAGGACAAGGACAAGAAAGAGGACAAGGGCAAAGTTGTTGTGCCCACCACGACGGCGCCGACCCCGCTCAAGGCTGAGGCGGTGCAGAAACTTGATGCGATGGAAGTCACCGGCTCGCGCATCCGCGGGCTTGTCGGCGAGGCGGACTTCAGTCCGATGGTGAGTTTTGGCCGTCAGGAGATCGAGCAACTGGGGCTGGTCACCATGGGTGAAATCTCGCGTCTGTTGCCGCAGGCGTTCTCGCAGGGGTCCTACGACGGTGTTGGTTTCGGCGGACAAAACCAGGGACAGTCCACCACTTCGGATGGGTCGACCGCCAGTGTGCTGACGCAGCGCACCAACATCAACCTGCGCGGCCTCGGCGCGGCCAACACGTTGATTCTGGTGGATGGCCGGCGGATGGCGCGGTCGGGAAATATCCGCGGCAGCGACGGGTATGACCTGACGGGCATCCCGGTGGCTTCGATCGAGCGGGTGGAGGTGCTCACGGACGGGGCTTCCGCGATTTATGGGTCCGATGCGATCGGCGGGGTGATCAACATCATTCTGCGGAAGAACTACGCCGGCACCGAGGTGGCGTTGACCTACGAGAATACGTTCGATACCGACACCTCGGTGAAGAACATTGCGCTGACGCAG
>JBBQIU010000930.1:0-1611 GCA_038325245.1 Verrucomicrobiota bacterium | reverse complement strand
CAGGCCCGATTCGGAAGGGAAAGGCCAGGTGGCGTCCGTTAGTGGGAGTGGGCTCGGCCATGGTGGGTTTCGACTAGAGGCCAAGGGCCTTGGATTGAGTCTGGAGGACAATCGGGGGTCCCTGGGGGATCTGTTCGGCGCTGAAACAGAGTCCGACGCTGTTTTGAAGGAGGACGGGGATCTGGCTCACCTTCGTCTGGGTGGCGCCGACGAGCCACTGGACGGTCAAGCAGGGCTGGACCTTGGGGCCAACCGTGAAGGGACAACCCACCACGGTATGGAGGTCGGTGAGGAGAAGGAAGTAGCCGCCGTCCACCTGGGTCAGCGTGTTTGAGGTGGAGAGCATGACCTGTCCGCCGTGCGGACACTGGAGGGTCGAGAGCGTGGTCAGGATCGGGATCATGGGATCATGTTTCCATTCAGGCGCCGACCTTGAAGGCGTCGTTGACAAGGGACGCCCCGGCGGTGGTGACCTTGACCATGCCGTTGTTGATGTTGACCTCGGTGGCGCTGATCTTGATTTCGCAGGCGCCCATTTTCAGCGAGATGTCGTTCGACCCGAGCGTGATCTCCGCCCCTCCGGGATGGACGAGCTTGATCTCGTCGGCGGCCTCATCGATGAGGATCTGATGTCCGCCGCGGGTCGCGAGGAGGCGGATGGTATCGCCCTGCGGGTCCGGCCGCTGGTCACGCGCCCACCAGCAGCCGGACCAGATCGGAAGGGAGGTATCGCCGCCTTCAAACTCGATCCAGACGCCATCGTCGACCTCGGGCAGAAGAAAGAGGCCGTGCTGGGGTCCCGCAAACGGTGCGGCCGGCATCGCCCATCCCGAGGTCTGGTCCACCCCGAAGATGTCCGGAACCGTCGCCCGGACCCGCCCCAGTCCCTCGGGATCGGCGATGTCGGTGACAATGCCGCGATACTTCCCGAACCGCCGGGTTCGGAGGAACTCGGCGATCTGCGCTGTCAGTTGGAATTCGTCACCGTTCATGGTTCAAAAAGCATTCAAACGATTCCCGCCGGGAGTCCTGGGACGGAAGTTTGGACCGAGGAGAAGGAATTGCCCTTCGCCTCGAATTCGACCGTGTACATCGACGGCGTGATGCGGTGGGTCACATGGGTGACGAGGATGTGGGTGCTCGTTCGCGCGGCGCCGAGGCGCAGGGCGACCTTTTGGTACGGCTGCAGGATCTTGGGGTAGGCGCATGCGATCATCCGTCCGGTGTACTTGACCGGGTAATTGTCACGACGTGCGCGGGCCCGGGCTCGACCGGCGGCATCTTCGCTGGGATTGCCGCCCGGTGGCGCGGCGCTCTCCGCCGGTTCGGGCGCGGCGGGCTCCTCCCCCAGCAGGGCCTCGTCGCTTTGTTGCGTGGTGTAGCTGGAGATGCCCTGGTCCGAGAGGCTCAGCGTGTGAACGGTCGTGCGCCGGCTCGACTCGGGATCCTCGGCGACCGTCACGTCGGCGAGGTTGCGACCCGATCCCATCAGGACCAGGTCCGGAAGGGTTCCGGGTTCGGCCGGATCGGCCTTGAGGCAGCCGATGCTCTGTCCCGGGGCGTCGCCCGGAAGGACGAAGGCGTGGCAGCCGCTTCGCTCCGCCAGGTGCC
>JBBQIU010000929.1:0-1617 GCA_038325245.1 Verrucomicrobiota bacterium | reverse complement strand
TCAACCCGGCCCGACACGAAGCAGCGGAAGCCGCTCTGAGACGCGTCCGGGAACCCTCGAAATCCCACGCATGATCCGCCCATCCCCAATCGACCCGGATGGGCTCCCCTCAGAATGGGCCGACGATCCTCTCTGGTTCGCCATCCAGGCCAAGCCCCGCGGCGAAGAGATCGCCGCTTACGCGGTCAGCACACTCGGTATCGACGTGCTCTTACCCAAAATCCGCACGCGACCCTCCCGACGCGCGTCCTCCACCCGACTGCGCCCGCTCTTTCCCGGCTACCTGTTCGGACGCCTCCGCCTCCGCCAACACCTCCATCCCGTGCGCTTCACCCGCGGAGTACTCCGCGTCGTCGGTTCCGGCAACCGCCCTGTGCCGGTCGATGATCAGGTCATCGCCGCCTGCGTCGCCCGGATGGACGATTCGGGCTGCGTCGAACTCGACGCCCCGGGCCTTCGGCACGGCGACCGAATCCAGATCGAGTCCGGACCTTTCGCAGGTTTTCACGGTGTCTTTGATCGCGAGATGGACGATCCCTGCCGGGTCGTCGTCCTCCTCGAAGCCCTGCACCAAGCGCAGCTCGTCCTTGATCGTCGGCACGTGGCGCCGGCCTCGGGTTGAGCCGGCGCGAATCGGTTAAGCCAACCCTCGGCGAGAATCCTACAACCGAGGGCCAAGGCGGAAAAAAGCCTCGAAAGGGTCTATTCCGTTAGGGGCGGCAGCCCGCCCACGCCGAATCACCCGCCCCGTCAAATGGCCCATACCAACGCCATCGCGGTGACCAGCCGCGCCATCCTCGGTCTGCTCGAGGATGCCGTGCCCAGGGAAACCTTCCCCAACGCGCGCTTCCAGATCGTTCAGGCCTCCGATTTGGAAGCGGGCGTTCGTCCCGTTGCGGAAGGCGCCACCCTTTACCTGTATCGCGTGGCCTTCAGCAGCAACCGCCGCACCCTGCCTCCACGCACCGACGCCCTCGGCCGCCGCTTCCGGTCCCCCATCCCCGTGGATCTCCATTATCTGCTCACCGCGTGGTCCTCCGACGCCCAGCAACAGCAGCGACTGCTCGGCTGGGCGATCCGAACCCTCGCCAATACCCCCGTCATCCCGTCCGGCTACCTCAACCGTTTCGCCACGGGAGGCGCCGACGTCTTTTCTGGACCGGAGGCGGTCGAGCTGATCGGCGACCAGATCTCCCTGCAGGATCTCGACAACATCTGGGACGTCGCCCGCAACCGTCAGCAGCCCTCCGCCGCCTATCTCATCCGCCAGCTCGCGCTGGATTCCGAGTTGTCGCTCAACGAGTTCCCACCCGCCCAAACCCGTGTTCTGGCCATGGGCCAGATCGGAACGCCCTGACGGATACGAATCCGCATGCCTGCCACCCCAGCCATTCGAGAACTCGAACGTGTTCAACTCACGGCGCCCTTGGGAGTTCGCTTCTGGGACTCCGTCTCCCAGCGCTTTGTCAACGACGGGCTGCTTGTCACGGCCACGGCCGTCGAGAGTCCCGGCCTCCCACGCATCGCCCTCCGCAACAGGAGCAGCGGTTTCGTCTTCCATTCCCTTCCCGGACTCGGCGACTGGGAACTCAGCGACGACCGCGCACCGTTTGGCTC
>JBBQIU010000928.1:0-1630 GCA_038325245.1 Verrucomicrobiota bacterium | reverse complement strand
CGGCATCGGGGCGTGCGAGTCACCCCGAGCGAATGCGAGGGGTCGTCCGATGAGACGTCCACAAACCAGTCCTTCGCCAGATCGTTCCATCCGGGATTCATTGAGTCGATCATGGCCACCTTCTTAACCCTCGCCCAGCCCTTGATCTGTTTCTCCCGACGGATGGCACCTGCTGGATCACGCGCCATCTCATAGTACACCAGCCGATCAACCCCGTATCGTCGAGTGAACCCAGGAAAAGCTCCCGCACGGTGCTCCCACGTCCGGCGCCCCAAATCCACAGTGACGCCGACATACAGAACGCGGCTCTTGCTGGCCAGGATGTAGACGAACATTGCTTAACACGTTAGCCACTGCGGACCAGGCAAGAGTGGCTGTTCTCCGCGGCCCTGCGCAAATCAACGCCCTGTCGGGACAGGTGCGCGAACGTCTCGTTAGACGATCCCTCGCATCCGCTCGGGATGACTCGCAAGCGCCGCCCGCCCGTCCCCCCCGTCCGCCCGTCCGCCTTGACACATGCATCTCAATGCATAATAATGCGTCATGCGCATGCGACTCGCCCCGGTCCTTCTTAACGTCAATCTCAATATCGTCCGCTCCAGGGGGGCGACCGGGTGAGTTAGCGTGTTCACGTTGACCCCGGCCCGCGCCCGAATGGAGCGGGCCTTTTTTATTGCCTCGGGTGCGGCCTCTCCGGTCGCTGAGGCACGACAACTCAGGAGTAACCATGGCCACTGGGCAGCGGATCCACCCGGCCGGGTCTCGTCAGCACGACCGACGACACGCCGCCACTCGCGCAACAACGTCCCTCGATTCCACTCGTGAGCATGATGCCTGCGGCGTCGGCTTTGTAGCCGCGGCCTCCGGTACCCGCAGCCATGAGGTGGTTGCCATGGCGGTCGAGGCCGTGGCCCGCGTGGCGCACCGGGGTGCGGCGTCTACCGACCTGTCCGGCGACGGTGCTGGGCTCCTGACCCAGATTCCACACCGATTGTTCTATCGCGACTCATACCGGCTGGGGCTTCATCTGCAGCCCGGGCTCCCCTTCGGCGTGGGAGCCTTTTTCCTGCCCGCCTCGGGCGAAGCGCTGGCCGCCTCGGTCAGGATGATCGAGGCCGTGCTCGCCGAGGACGGCATACCGGTGCTGGGCTGGCGCGACGTGCCGGTGAATCCCACGGCTCTCGGACCAACCGCACGAGCTTCCTGTCCGGTCATTCGCCAGGTGCTGGTGGGCCGGCCCGCGCTCACCACCGATGAGGATGCGTGGGAGCGCGCGCTTTATCTCGCCCGGCGGGAAATGGAGCGGCGCGCGGAAGAGAGCGGACTCCAGGGATTTTACGCCTGCTCCATGTCCTGCCGTACCATTGTCTACAAGGCACTGCTCACCGGCACCCAGCTCCCCGCGTTCTTCACCGACTTCCGTTACCCGGAATACGAGAGCGCGATTGCCGTCTTCCATCAGCGCTACTCCACCAACACCCTGCCCAGCTGGCCGCTGGCCCAGCCCTTCCGCCTGCTGGCGCACAATGGCGAGATCAACACGCTGTGGGGCAACCGGAATGCCATGACCATGCGGCAGCCGATGCTCGCCTCGCCGGTATGGGGTGAGAAGATCGAGCGGATCCGGGAC
>JBBQIU010000927.1:0-1637 GCA_038325245.1 Verrucomicrobiota bacterium | reverse complement strand
CCGGTCGACTCCGAATTCTACCTGCCCGCGGAAAAGTTCTTCCCCGCCCAACGTCACGTCGCCCTCACCTACGACGACGTCACGCTCGCCACCCTGTTCTCCGATGTCCTGCCACGCGACACCCAGCTCGGGACCACGCTGGCGGAGGGCCTGACTCTCAACATCCCCGTCATCTCGGCGGACATGGACACCGTCACCGAAGCGCGCATGGCCATTGCCATGGCCCTCAGCGGAGGTCTCGGACTGATCCACTACAACATGTCCGACAAGGAGCAGCTTCGGGAGGTCAGCCGGGTGAAGAATCACGTCCACGGCCTCATCCAGGAACCCATCCAGGTCAAGCCGGAGCAACTCATCGGCGACGTCCTCAGCATGATCGAGGAACGACGTTTCTCCTTCAGCACCTTCCCCGTCGTCGATGCGCGGAATCAACTCGTCGGCCTGCTCCCCGGGCACGTCGTCAAACAGCGATACGCAACCAAACTCGTCTCCGAAGCCCTCACCCCCCGATCGCAGGTCCATACCCTGAACGTCCGCGAACTCGGCAACGATCCCATCACCCGGGCCGACAAGTTCTTCACCGACAACCCCGGCATCCACAAAATCCTGATCGTCGACGACCAGGATTGCCTGCGCGGCCTCTTCACGCTCAGCGATATCGAACGTATCACCCTCGAACGTCGCGCCCAGTTCAAGCCCGCTCGGGACAACCATTTTCGACTGGTCTGCGGCGCCGCCATTTCCGCCACACGCAATCCCTTCGGCGAACTCGACCGTGAACGCCTGCTCAACCACGTCGGCGCCCTCGTCGAACGCGGACTGGATGTCGTCGCCGTCTCCACCGCCCACGGCTTCAGCAAAGGCGTCGGTGAAGCGGTTCGCATGATCCGCAACGCGTTTTCCACGCTTCCCATCCTCGCCGGCAACGTCACGAGCGCTGAAGGCGTTGAATTCCTCGCGGAAGCCGGTGCCAACAGCATCAAGGTCGGCCAGGGACCGGGCTCGATCTGCACCACCCGACTGGTCGCCGGCGTCGGCATTCCTCAACTCACCGCCCTCTACGTCTGCACCCGTGCCGCCGCGGATCATGGCGTTTCCCTGGTCGCCGACGGTGGAATCAACAAGTCCGGCGACATCGTCAAGGCGCTGACCCTGGCCCAGGCCGTCATCTGCGGCGGGTTGCTGGCGGGATGCCCGGAATCACCGGGTGAGACGCTCGAAATCGCGGGCAAACTGTACAAGCAGTACCGCGGCATGGGATCGGCCGCCGCCATGAAGGCGGGCGCCGCCGCCCGTTATGGCCACACCCGCGAAACCGCCCAGAAAGCCGCCGCCGAAGGGGTCGAGGCTCTCAAGGAATTGTCCGGTCCCCTGGATCAACTGCTCGCCCATCTCATCGGGGGCATCCAGTCGGGCATGGGATACCTGGGCGCGAGCGACCTCGGCCAACTGCGCACCCGGGCCCGTTTCATCCGTGTCACCTCGGCCGGCCAGCGTGAATCCGCACCGCACGACGTCATCGAAGTCAAAACAACGAAGTGACCCTGGGATGCAAACCCATTCGCGGAACCGGCTTCGCCGATCCTTCACCCCGGCCCGCTCCTGATCGCACGTTTCCCCACCCGAAACTGCCTCTC
>JBBQIU010000926.1:0-1638 GCA_038325245.1 Verrucomicrobiota bacterium | reverse complement strand
GCATCCGCCACCTCTACATCCAGGCCTTCGCGCGCCTTCCCGACGAAGGGGAACTCGCGGTAGCGAACGCGTTTCTCTACGCCCAACTCACCCAGCAGACCGCCGACCCGCAAGCCGCCTGGGCGGATCTTTGCCACGCCTTGATCAACGCCAAGGAGTTCTTCTTCCTCGAGTAATCGAACCCACCCCACCCCGCGACCATGCCCCATCACTGTCAACGGTTCGAAAACCGCCCCCTGTCCCGGCGCGATATGCTCGCCCGCTGCGCCAACGGCTTCGGCGCCCTGGCCGCCGCCGCCCTCTGGCAGGACCGGGCCTTCGCGGGTGCGCCCCCATCGGACACCTCATCCGCCACGGGCCCTCACGCCCCACGGACCCCTCACTTCAACCCCAGGGCGCGCCACGTCATTTTTCTCTACATGGACGGCGGCCCGTCCCAGATGGACACCTTTGATCCCAAGCCCCGCCTGACCGCCGATCACGGAAAGCGCTTCGCGTTGAAAATGGAACCGACCCAGTTCAACGACAACGGCTCCACACTCGCCTCCCCCTGGGCCTTCGCTCCCGGCGGCCAGTCAGGCCTTCCCATCAGCGACCTTTTCCCACACCTGCGCCAACGCGCCGACGACCTCTGCGTCATCCGCTCGATGGTGTCCGAGTTCTCCGAACACACGTCCGCCAACTACTTTCTCCACACCGGCTTCGGGCTGGTCGGCCGCCCGAGCGCCGGCTCCTGGGTCTCCTACGGACTCGGAAGCGAGAACCAGGATCTCCCCGGCTTCGTCGTCCTCAACGGAGGACTGGTTCCGCCCGGTGGCGTCGAGAATTTCGGCAACGGCTTCCTTCCGGCCACCTACCAGGGCTCCCTTTTCAAAGCCGGCAATGTACCCGTTGCCAACGTCCAGCGCCGCGAAGCCTCCGCCGAAGCGCAGCAGCGGAAACTCAACCTCGTCCGGACCCTCGACCAGTCCCTCCTGCATCGCCTCGGCCCCGCCGACGCCGTTGAATCCGCGATCGCCAATCAGGAACTCGCCTTTCGCATGCAGGGGGCGGTTCCCGATCTCATGGAACTTCGCGGGGAATCCGAAATCACCCGCCAGACCTATGGCTTCAACGCCGCCTTCGAACCTACCCGCACCTTCGCCCGCCAATGCCTCGTCGCCCGCCGTCTCGTCGAGCGCGGCGTGCGCTTCATCGAACTGACCTGCCCTGCCGTCGGCGGAGACCGATGGGATCAACACGGCAATCTGAAGGAAGGCCACGAAAACAACGCCCGTGCGGTGGATCAACCCATTGCAGCGCTCCTTCAGGACCTGAAGTCCCGGGGGCTCCTTGATTCCACCGTTGTCCTCTGGGCCGGTGAATTCGGCCGGACACCCTTCGCGCAGGGCAGCAACGGCCGGGATCACAATCCCTTCGGATTCACCGTCTGGCTCGCCGGGGGTGGCTTCAAGGGCGGCACGATCTACGGAGCCACCGACGAATTCGGGTACAAGGCCGTCGAAAACCGGACAGAAATCTACGACCTCCACGCCACGATCCTCCACGCCCTGGGCCTCGAGCACACCCGCCTCACCTACCGGTTTGGCGGCCGGGACATGCGCCTCACCGACGTCCACGGCCATGTCATCCACAACA
>JBBQIU010000925.1:0-1645 GCA_038325245.1 Verrucomicrobiota bacterium | reverse complement strand
CAGGTGGCGCAACCCCGGTGGGGTTGATGCATTGAACGTCGTTTACCCAGGGTAGGCCCGCTTCGCGGTCCAACCCTGGGCTTTGGGACGGAATCCCGTTGGGATTCCAGACCGGAAAAATGGCCAATCTCCAGGGTTCCGCATACGCGGAACCACTCTCTCCCACCTGCGCTGCGCTCCGGCGGGAGAGGGATCTGGGAATGGTCGGTTCATGGGTAGGTTGTAGCGCAGGTTGCCCAACCTGCTGTGTCGCAGGCAGCCCTGCCTGCAGGTCCGGTTGCGGTCGGGGTTGCGCCTGCCGGTTGGGCAACCGGCGATACAGCAGACTGGGCAGTCCGCGCTACGGCGCGGAGGTCAAGCCGGACGCCTTGTTGCCGGTTCATGGGTAGCGACTCCTCTTCAAAATTGCCCTTCTCGAGGACCAAAATCTCGGGGCACGGGTCAACAGGCGAGGCGAACGGCTCCACTCCTACGTTTTGCCAGGGCTGCCGTCCTTGGCCTTGTCGAAAGCGTCCGCCAAGGCGCTCCAGCTATCTGCGGCCGGATTGAAGTTGGGCTTGGGTTTCGAACCGGGTCGCGGCGGTGCCGACGCCGGCCTCGGACCGCCCGGGGAGGTCCGTTGTTCTCGGGCCGCGCCAATCTGGGGATTTGCGCGCATGGAGAGCGCGATGCGTTTTCGCTCCAGATCGACTTCCGTGACGGTCACCCGGACCTTCTGGCCGACCTTGACCACTTCTGCGGGATCCTTGACGAAGCGATCCGCCAACTGACTCACGTGGACCAATCCATCCTGATGGACCCCGATATCCACGAACGCTCCAAACGCCGTGACGTTGGTCACGATGCCAGGGAGCCGCATTCCAGGCTGGAGGTCTTCCATCTTCTCCACGCCCTCCTGGAAGGCGAAAACCTCGAATTGCTGGCGTGGGTCCCTTCCGGGGCGGGCGAGTTCATCGAAAATGTCCTTGAGGGTGGGAAGTCCAACGGTCTCCGTGACGTATTTCTCGGGTTGGATCCGGGCGTGAAGGGAACCATCGCGAAGGAGGTCTTTCACGCCGCACCCCAGATCCCGGGCGAGGGTGTCGACGAGTTCATACCGTTCCGGGTGGACAGCGCTGGCATCAAGGGGGTGCTCGCCATCGCGGATGCGGAGAAACCCGGCGCACTGTTCAAAGGACTTGGGTCCGAGGCGGGAGACTTTCAGGAGCTCCTTGCGGGACCGGAACGGGCCGTTCTGATTCCTGTGGGTGACGATGTTGCCGGCGAGAACGGGGCCCAGGCCGGACACGTAGGAGAGAAGTTGTTTGCTGGCGGTGTTGAGCTCGACGCCGACGCGGTTCACGCAGGAGACCACTGTATCGTCGAGGCCCCGTTTGAGGGCAAACTCGTCCACGTCATGCTGGTATTGGCCGACGCCGATGGATTTGGGATCGAGTTTGACGAGTTCCGCGAGGGGATCCATGAGGCGCCGGCCAATGCTGACGGCGCCGCGCACGGTGACATCCTCGTTGGGAAACTCCTCACGGGCGACCTCGCTGGCGGAATAGATGGAGGCGCCGCTCTCATTGACCAACACGATGGGGATGCTGGCGGGGAGCTTGAGGGAACGGACAAATTGCTCGGATTCGCGGCTGGCGGTGCCGTT
>JBBQIU010000924.1:0-1646 GCA_038325245.1 Verrucomicrobiota bacterium | reverse complement strand
CGAAGGCTCCTGGGTGGGGGCCTTCGGTGAAGCCGGCGGCCGTTCCGCCACGCGCCACTCCGCCGCCCGCCAAGACCCCCGCGCCCGCGCCCGCAACTGCAACTGCAACCGCTTATCCCGTGAAAGCTCCGTCGAAGGCGGCGCCCAAGGACGCGAACAAGGAGCTGCCCAAGGCGGTGGACAATAAGGCCGATGCAACGGGTGCCATGGAGGCGACCACAGGCGCCGATCCCGCCACGGTTCCTGCTGCGGCAGTCCCCGACGCGGCGACGACGGGAAAGGCGATCGGGGTCGCGGCCGATGCCCCGACGAAACCGGGCGTCGCCGGCGGGGGAAAGGCCGAGATCGCGCGCGTTTGGATGAGCGTGGGAGAGCACGCAGGCCTGGAGGCGGAGGATTTGATTGCTTCGATTGTCTCGGAAACGGGTCTGGGCCGGGAGGTGATCCGCAAGGTGGAGATGCGCGACCGTTTCTCGATCGTGGAAGTGCCGAAGCCCCTGGCCGAGGTGATCATGGCGAAGATGAAACGGGTGCCCCTGATGGGGCGGCGGCTGAAGGTCAAACTCGCGTAAGCGGCATCGGTAGGGGCAGCGGCAGCGGCAGTCCCGCCGCGAATGAGCCGCGCCACGGCGCGCAAAACCGGAGGTGGAGGGGGTTAGGAATCTGAAAAGCGCTGGACCTTGCCGGTCCAATAGTCCCATTGCGTGCCGTTCCAGAGTTAGGTATCGGCGGGGGGCATGAAGGGCTAGGCGTTGGGCGAGATCGCGGGTGCCGGGGCTGGGTTCGGAATTCCGTGACGGTGTGGCTAAAGATCCCCGGCGCAATGGTAAACGTTGGGTGTGAAAATTTTTCGCATCTCCGTTTGAGTCCGGGACGAACGTGCCCTTAATTTCCGCCGCCCTTTTGTACCGATATGTTCCAGTCCCTAGGAAATCTGTTGCGTCGAAAGACACCGCCAAAGGGCGGTCCGATGATGCGGGAAACGCCGATGCGCGGTCCGCAGGAGAACAAACAGGTCTTCAGCAAGGTGTTTCGGTGGCGCCTGCCCGATGGGGTGACCGAGGAACCGAAGACCGTGGAGATCGTGGGATCCTTTTCGCATTGGCGGAAGGTTGAACTGCATCGCGATGGCAAGCTGGATGCCTGGCATGTGACGATGCACCACATCCCGGGAGGCAAGACCCACCATTACATGCTGTTGGTGGACGGCCAGCCGGCGTACGACAAGACGTGTGACGGCCTGGCCGTGCCGCACGGGTTCCAGGAGGAGCAGTTTCAGCTTCAGACGGACCGCGGGCCGCGGGTGTTGATGTTGTTTGCGCAGACGAAGTGAGGGGAAGCGTGGGGCGGGAGCCGTTGACGGATTTGCAGGTTCAACATTGAGGGTTCGGAAGTCCTGACCAGGGATCGAAAATTCGTGGAGGCCGGCTTTCTTGCGGGGCCGTGAACGATCACGTCGAGGGAGAATGCCCGCCCTTCCGCAATTCTCGTTCCCGGAGCCAGGCGAACAGGACGGGGGTGACGATGAGGATGTGGAGCATGCTGCTGAGCGTGCCGCCGATGACGGGGGCGGCGAGGGGCTTCATGACCTCGGCGCCGGCGCGGTCGCTCCACATGATGGGGAGGAGGCTGGCGATGGTGGTGGC
>JBBQIU010000923.1:0-1650 GCA_038325245.1 Verrucomicrobiota bacterium | reverse complement strand
GTAAAAGGAGGCAAGCCAACGCGTTTTCAGGCGGGAATCGAATGCGAGTGCAACCACGGCCGCCCGCGGACGGCCGCCCATGGCGGCGATGTCGCTCAGATTCCGCTTGAAGAGCTTTTCGCCAGCAGCCTGAGGGGATGTGTGATCGTCGAAGTGTTCGCCGTAGATCACCGGATCGACCGTGAGCAAGGAGCGACCATTGGCCGCGGGCAAAACCGCGCAGTCATCACCGATCCCGAACGGAGCGCGGGGGGAGGTTTCGCCAAGCCAGCGACTGATTGCCGTGATCAGCTTGCGTTCGCCCAATGCGGCGACGGTGTCGGGAAGGTGATCGGAGAAAGGATGCAAAAGCGCGGAAGATGAACTCTCAAAGGTAACGTTGGATCCCGAGCGTCAACGCGTGCCATCGCGGAGGGTTGGCGGCTCGGCGGGTTCGGAATTCGTTTGGCTGAGTGGCCCGGCCTTCAGACTTGAATCCATGGCTCAGAGATCGACTCCGGTGAGTAGGAGCACCAGGGTGTGCAGGTTAAAAAGTCCGTGGGCAATGATGGGTACGGCGATGCGTCCGGTGCGTTCGTAGGCGATCGCGAGGAGAATGCCGAGGGCAACGAGAGGTCCGAACGCGACCGGGTTCCCATGCAGGGCGGCGAAGACCAGCGATGAGATCAGCAGGGCGGCGACCCTTGGAATACGCGTCCTGAGGTAGCGAAACAGGCCGGCGCGAAAAAGGGTCTCCTCTGCGATCGGGGCGACGATCACAGCGAGGAAGGCGAGTCCGACGATCAGGCCAGGGGAATCGGTATTGCGGAGGAGCTCGATCAACTCCTGCTGGGCGAGAGGCAGCCCGGCCGCCTTGAGCATTTGTTGCCAGACGAGCGAGACGGCGAAGACCAGCGGCAGTGAGGCGAGAAAGAGCAAAAGGCCGCCGCGCACGGTGCCCCAAGGAGGAGGTTCGGCCGCGGGGTCGCAGGCTGGACCGGCTCCTTCGTCAATCGGCCGGAGCCGGATGAGTTTGTGAGCAACGAGCGCCCCGCCGAGCAGTCCCAGCTGGAAGGCGCCTCCCTGAAGGATCAGCCAGCCATCCGCGGAAAATTGTTCAGGCCTGGCTCGGTGGAGACCGATCACCGTCATCTGGAGGGCGAGGGCACCGAGTACGACCACGAGTGCGCCGAGCAGAAAATCACCCAGACTGACGTTCCAGGCCGTGATTCGCACCCGCTGACGTTCCGTCGCTCCCTCGCCGAACTGCCAGAAGTAAATCGTCGCCAGGCCGGCCAGATAGAGCGCGACTTCCACGGCGAGCAGCGTGATGACGGCGGGCGTGAGTTCGGGAAGCTCCATGGAGGCGGGGCGTGAAGGATTGATCGGCCGGCGCGACCACGGGTTCGCGAGTGATCCGATCGGGGAGGGCGCAGTTTCAGCCGTTGCGCGTGAGTTCGTGCACGACCGTGCCGTCGCACACGGTCAGACGTACGCGGCCCCGGAGCGTCTGCCCATGCCAGGGAGAATTGATCGATTTGCTGAACCCGGCCTTGGCGTCGTACAGCCAAGACTCTTCCGGGTCGAAAATGCAGACATCCGCGGCGGCGCCTTCGGCGAGTGTGCCGGCCGGCAGGTTGAGGATCCGCGCGGCCTTGCGCGTGAGCAGGT
>JBBQIU010000922.1:0-1651 GCA_038325245.1 Verrucomicrobiota bacterium | reverse complement strand
GGAATTCTTCGAGAGTCGCGGCCTGGCCGCCCACGCGCTGAATCTCCGCGGCCACGGCGGTCGCCTCCCCGGGCCCAGAAGCCTCCGCTGGACCTCGCTTTCCGACTACGCTCAGGACCTCTACGACGCCGTCGCCTGCTTCCGAAACAAGCCCATCCTCGTGGGACATTCCCTCGGCTGTCTGCTTGTCGAAATCTGCCTCGAGAGAATCCGCCCGCCTGCCGCCGTCCTCCTCGCGCCCACCCGACATCAGATCTTCCGCGACTCCACCCTGGGATTCATCCGGCGTCATCCTTGGCGCTCCATGGAATTGCTCCTCCGCGGCAGCATGCGCCCCGTCGTCGCCACACCCAAGCTCGGCCACGAAATGCTCTTCTCCCCCACCCATCCCGTGGACGAGGTCCGTCAGTACTGCTCCCGACTCCAGGACGAATCATTCCGCGTCGCCACCGAGTTGCTCTTCGGCATTGGCCCCCACCCGACCACCTCCCCGTCCACACGCGTCCTCGTCCTGGGCGGCAGCGCCGACGCCGCTGTTTCACGTTCCGCCGTCGAATCCGTCGCAGCGTCATACGAAACCCAGGCTGAATTCTACGAGGGCATGGGCCACAACATGATGCTGGATCCGGACTGGGAGAGCGTCGCCGATCGCATCTGTGGCTGGCTTGGCTATCCGTAAACCGGCGGTTCGGCTGGGTAGCGCCGCGGTAGGCGTTCCCCCTGCCGTAAAGCCGGGCCTCATGACCGGCGGGATGCTTCCCAGTTCATGGCCGCAACGCGCGTCTTAATTCCGTGGGCTCCACCCCGGTTGACCATCCCGCCCGGACCCGGCTCTAGACCAATCCCTGGTATGCCAGCCAAAGGCCCCGATAGTATCGCATGACCCGAACCGGGTCGGTGCTCTCCGGGATCTCTGCCAGGCAGTACCCCGTGTACCCGGATTCCATCAGTGCCGTCATCAATCGACGCCACGGATACTCCGTGAGGAACAGATCCCGCATGTGGACCTCCACGATCCGTCTCTTCACCAGGTTGAAGTTGTGATCGAAACCTTCCCCTTCCAGGTCCGTTTGATTCGAATTCCAGCAGGCCCCGACGTTCTTGTGGTCCGCCACCTCAAGAATGCGCTGAATGTTCGGTAACAGGCTCGTTCCGGATCCATGCACCTCCAACCGGATCATCTGCCCGTGCTCCGCCCCGAAACGCCCCAGCTCCCGGAGCGCCAGACCGATCTGCTCCAACGTCTTTTCAACCGGAACCTCCCTGGGCAGCCCGTTTGGCCGAACCTTGATTCCGGTCGCCCCCACGTCATGCGCCAGCACGATATACTCCTTCGTCGCGTCGATGTCCTTTCGCAGCTTGTCCGCATCCGGCGTGTGATAGTCGAAGGCACTGCCCAATCCATAGAGCTCAACCTTGGAGTCCCCGAACCGCTTCCTCACCGTCTCCCGTTCCGCCTTGCTCAGATTCACTTCCACCTTGTGCCCATGCGTCGTCCGCAGTTCGACCCCGTCGAAACCCGCGGCGGCGCAGTTCTTCAGAATCGTCTCAATGTCCCAGTCCTTCGCCAGGTTGTACGTCACCAAGCCCAGCTTCATCGAAGACGGTTTCGGGGAGGGAATGCGTTCTGCGCCTCGGACGGCGGGAACCA
>JBBQIU010000921.1:0-1661 GCA_038325245.1 Verrucomicrobiota bacterium | reverse complement strand
AGGGCATCTACGGTCGCGAGATGTACGAAACCTGGTACAAGATGACCGTCATGCTCGAGGGCGGCCTCAACATCAAGCCGGTCATCACCCACCGTTTCCATTACACCGACTTCCACAAAGCCTTCGAGGTCGCCCTCTCCGGTGAGTCCGGAAAAGTCGTGCTCGACTGGCAGTGACCTCTCCGCCCCATGAACACTGCCTTCCAGCAACACCTCGCCCGCCAGATCGACGACCTTCGGGCCGCCGGCCTCTTCAAGGGCGAACGCATCCTCTCCACACCCCAGGGCGCGCGCGTCCAGGTTCTCGACGGCCCGCCCGTCCTCAACCTCTGCGCCAACAACTACCTCGGCCTCGCCCAGCATCCCGCCGTGCGCCAGGCCGCCCACGAAGGACTCGACCGCTGGGGCTTCGGCCTGGCCAGCGTCCGCTTCATCTGCGGAACCCAGGATATTCACAAGCAACTGGAGTCCCGCCTCACAACCTTCCTCGGCACCGAGGACACCCTCCTCTACACGAGTTGCTGGGACGCGAACGGCGGGGTGTTCGAAACCCTGCTCGGCCCCGAGGACGCCGTCCTTTCCGATGAACTGAATCACGCCTCCATCATCGACGGCATCCGGCTCTGCAAAGCCCAACGCCACCGCTATCGCAACAACGACCTCGCCGACCTCCAGGCGAAGCTCAAGGAAGCCGCCACCGCCCGCTTCCGCCTGATCGTCACCGACGGCGTCTTCAGCATGGACGGCACCATCGCCCACCTCCGCGGGATCTGCGACCTCGCGGACCAATACGATGCGCTTGTCATGGTCGACGACTCACACGCCGTCGGCTTCCTGGGAAAGACAGGGCGTGGCACCCACGAGCATCACGGTGTGATCGGGAGAATTGACATCCTCACGGGGACGCTCGGGAAAGCGCTGGGTGGCGCCAGCGGGGGATACACGAGCGGATGCCGGGAGATCGTGGAACTTCTCCGCCAACGCTCCCGCCCCTACTTGTTCAGCAATACCTTGGCTCCCTGCATCGCGGCCGCGTCGATCCAGGCCCTGGATCTCCTCGCCGGTTCCACCGAACTCCGGGACCGGCTCGAGGACAACACGCGGTATTTCCGCGAAGCCATGACGCGCGCCGGATTCCAGATCGTTCCCGGCGAGCATCCCATCGTGCCGATCATGCTGGGCGACGCCGCCCTCGCACAACGGTTCGCCGCCGCGGCCCTGGAACGTGGCGTCTACGTCGTCGGCTTCTTTTACCCCGTCGTGCCCCAGGGAAAGGCCCGAATCCGAACCCAGATGTCCGCAGCGCATACCCGCGCCGACCTCGAGTTCGCTGTCGAACAATTCACCGCCGTGAAACGCGATCTTGGACTTTAAGAGCCTGTCTGAAAATTCTCTTTCCACCGGCTCCCCCCATTCCCGCCAAATGCATTGCCCTCCTCCGCAGCGACCGTTCCAATCCGCCATGCGCCGCCACGCTTCATCCCTTGCGTCACTCGCCGCCGCCCTTTACCTCGCCGGCGCGGGGGCCACCTGCGCCGCCCCCGTCCCCGCGCCATCGCCCTTTGGCCCCCTGCCGACGGAACGTCAGCTTCGGTGGCATGAAATGGAGTTTTACGGCTTCCTCCATTTCACGGTGAACACCTTCACCGACAAGGAATGGGG
>JBBQIU010000920.1:0-1671 GCA_038325245.1 Verrucomicrobiota bacterium | reverse complement strand
GGGGAAAACAGGGGGTTAAGGGACCAAAGGGGGCGGGCGGAGATTCGCGTTAGAAAATGCACGGGGATGAGGCGGGAATACTGGCAGTCAGACGAGCCCTGCGCAACGCCAGGCTCCGGGGGCGGGGACAAACCTGCCGGCCATGATTCCGCCATCAAGCACGAAGGGGGTTAATTCGTTCACCGGATTGCTGGAAGGTGCCGGTGGAACTCCTCCCAAATCGTCATTGCCATTCTCTCTCGCTGCTGGGCGAGATGGGAGCCTGGCGACTCCGCCTCCCGACGCCTCGCTCCGCACTCGAACCTGGATCCAATCTCATGCGCCCGCCCCTCACCTTGGAAACGCCAGGCACATTCGGACTCGGTTGCAATTATTGGGCTTCGCACGCCGGCACCCGGATGTGGTCGGACTGGCGACCGGAGGTGGTCGCGGACGACTTCGCCAAACTCGCCGCCCACGGGATCGAATGGCTGCGGATCTTCCCGCTCTGGCCGGACTTCCAACCGATCGCACGGTTGCGGGGCGGAGCCGGTGAAACCGTGGAGTTCCGGATCGACGAGTGTCCACTGCCCGAGGATCCGATCGGTCAGGCGGGGGTCTCGGCGGAGATGCTGCAGCGCTTGACCACACTCTGCACCCTCGCCGATAAAGCCGGCCTGAAGCTGATCGTCGGGCTTGTCACCGGTTGGATGAGCGGTCGCCTTTTCACCCCCCCGGCACTCGAGGGGCTCGATCCCATCACCGATGCCACCAGCCTCATTTGGCAGATCAAGCTGGTGCGCGCCCTCGTCGGCCACGCCAGCGACCAACGAGCGGTCATCGCCTGGGACCTGGGTAACGAATGCAATTGCATGGGCCGCGCACCAACCCGTGAAGCCGCCTATCTCTGGACCGCTGCCATTGCCCAGACCATCCGCGCGACAGATCCGTCACGACCCGTGGTTTCCGGCATGCACTCTCTGACGGCGTCGGTCGGTGGGATCGGCAATCCCTGGCTCATCGATGATCAGGCAGACCTGACCGACATCCTCACAACTCATCCCTACCCCTACTGGACACGTCACACCCGTGCCGATGCGGTCACCGGGCTGCGCACGACACTCCATGCCACGGCCGAAACCCGTTTCTACGCCGATGTCGGGGGAAAGCCCTGCATCGCCGAGGAGATCGGCACCATGGGGCCGATGGTGGCCGGAGACAACGAATCAGCCGCCTTCGCCCGGGTGAACCTCTTCTCCCTCTGGGCCAACGACTGTCGGGCGTTTCTCTGGTGGTGCGCCCACGATCAGACGCACCTCACCCACGCACCGTACGATTGGAACGGGGTCGAGCTCGAGCTTGGCCTGCTCCGCGTCGATGGCACCGCCAAACCCGTGTTGACCGAAATGAAGCAGTTCGCGGATTTCCTCCGCACGCTGCCGTTCGACCGTCTGCCCCGGCGCGCAATCGATGGAGTCTGCCTGCTGACCCACAACCAGGACGACTGGGCTGCGGCCTACAGCTCCTTTGTCCTCGCGAAACAAGCCCGCCTGGAAATTGAATTCCGCCACATCCAGCAGCCCCTCCCCGAATCCGGACTTTACCTCCTGCCCAGTTTGAAGGGACCCAACTGCGTGCCGCGCCGGAAGTGGATCGAGCTCCTCGCCCGGGTTCGCGCCGGGGCCACCCTGT
>JBBQIU010000919.1:0-1678 GCA_038325245.1 Verrucomicrobiota bacterium | reverse complement strand
CACCGGAATAAACCCCTCAGCGATCTCCTTCTTGATCAACTTCACCTTCACCTCGGTCACTTCGCCGACATACCCGAGGTCGACCGCATTGCCATCATCATCCTGGGTCAGCTTCTGGCAGACGAGGACCGTATCACCCGCCAAGCCCTTCGGCCTGCCCTTCGCCGAGGTGATCGCCTCGCACACGTCCTTGTTCACGACCTCATCCAAGGTCCGTTTGACGATTGCGACCGTCGCCTCATCCGTCACCCGGAGGCCGTTGATGAACTTCGCCACCAAGCCGGAGCCCTCCATGGCCTTGGTGATGGCTTTGCCGCCGCCATGGACGACAACCACACTGATGCCACACGCAGCGAGGAAGGCGATGTCGTACGCCACTCGCGAGCGAGTCACCGGATCGGGATCATCCATGAAGCTGCCGCCATATTTGACGACAAAGGTGGATCCTCGAAAATCCTGGATATAGGGCAGGGCTTCGAGCAGCACCTTGGCCTTGGCGGTTATTTCAGAGACATTCATGAGTTGGCACCTCCGCCAGGCCCTGATCGCCGTCCATCAAACCACCCCCCCCCGGGGGAAACCGAAAAAAGTGAGAGGATGATGAAGAGCACGGGTCAACGGATTAAGGTACGCATAAGCGCCCTGACCCGCGTCTTTCCATAAAATTGTGCATTCGGGTCCAAAGAATCTTGAACGGCGCGGATTCGCCCGCGCGACGAATGAAACCATCTCGGTCACGCCATTCGGCCAGAAAATCGGCTTCACACGCTGCCTTCACCCGCACAGGTGTTGGGCGTGCCCAGCACTCAACTCACCTTTTCGAATCGCGATTCTCACCGTGCATGGCTCGGCACGCAGGCTCTGCTCCCCGCCGGTTTCCGTGTCGGCACGACTCGTTTTGAGTTCATTCCGCGAGAAGCCCCCAAGCCGGCCCGGATGACGCTGACCCTCCTGTCGCTGGATGTCCCCACGCCTGACTTTGCGGCCGTCTTCACCCGCAACGCCTTTCCCGGAGCGCCGATTCTGGTGGGTCGGACCCGGCTCGGCGAGCCGACCATCGGCGCCGTCATCATCAACAACAAGATCTCCAATGTCTGCGCACCCGAGGGGGTCGCGTCCGCCGAGCGCATCGCGGGGGAAACCGCCCGCCTTCTGGGCATCGCTCCGACCGCGGTGCTTCCCTGTTCCACAGGCGTGATCGGATGGACCCTGCCCGTCGAATCGATGATGGCCGCCCTGCCCGAGGCGGTCGCGGCGCTCAGGGGCGGATCGGCGCTCCCGATGGCGGAGGGAATTGTCACCACCGATCTTTACCCGAAGGTTCGTCGGGCCGCCGTGGGTCGCGGCAGCATCGTCGGCATCGCGAAAGGTGCGGGCATGGTCGAACCCAACCTCGCGACGATGTTGGTCTACCTGCTCACCGATCTTGCCATCCCGAGGGAAGAACTCCGCTCGATGCTTCAGCGCGCCGTTGCCGCCAGCTTCAATACCATCAGTGTCGACAGCGACACCAGCACCTCGGACACGGTCGTCCTGTTGTCCTCAGGGCTTGTGCCGTGCGACGATCGGGCCGCGTTTGCCGCAGCCCTGACCACGGTCTGCCGCGACTTGGCCGAGGATGTCGTTCGCAACGGCGAAGGCGTGCGCCACGTCATTCGAGTCAGGCTTACCGGGGCCC
>JBBQIU010000918.1:0-1685 GCA_038325245.1 Verrucomicrobiota bacterium | reverse complement strand
GCTCGCGGCGTGCGGCGATGTGAACCGGAACGTGTTGGCTCCGCCGACGCCGGCCTACACGGCGGCGCGGGAGGCGGTCTTTGCGGATTGCGTGCGGGCGGCGGACGCGTTGACGCCGAAGACGCGTGCGTACTATTCGATCTGGGTGGAGGGAGTGCAACTGGACCTGTCGGATCCCGTGAACAAGGACTTCGCGGATCCGCTTTATGGGAAGACGTATCTGCCTCGGAAGTTCAAGACGGCCTTCGTCATCCCCCCGTTGAACGACCTCGACATATTGACGAACGACCTGGGGTTCATCGCCGTCGTTGAGAACGATCATTTGGTGGGTTACAACGTGTCGGTTGGAGGAGGGATGGGACGGAGCCACGGAAATGAGGCGACCTATCCGCGGATGGCCGACGTGGTGGGTTTCATCACGCCGGAGAAACTGATCCCCTTTGCGGAGGCGGTGGTGAAGGTCCATCGGGACTACGGAGATCGCACCGATCGGAAGCACGCGCGGTTCAAGTATGTCGTGGAGGAGCGCGGGGTGGATTGGACACGGGAGCAGATCGAAGAGCGTGCCGGGCACCGGTTCGAGCCGGCCCGTCCCTTCGAATTCACGAAGCAGGGGGATCTTTACGGGTGGCACCGCCAGGTGGACGGGCGCTGGTTCCTGGGGCTGTGGGTGGAGAGCGGCCGCGTGAAGGACAACGGTCAGGGCCGGATGAAGTCCGCGCTGCGCCGCATCGCCGAGAAGTTCCCGGTGGAGTTCCGGCTGACCGCCAATCAGAACGTTCTGATCGCCAACGTGACGGAGGCGGATCGGCCCGCCGTGTCGGCCATCCTTGTCGAGCACGCTGTGAAAACGGAAAACCAGGCGACCGTTCTCGAGGCTGTCGCCCTTGCCTGTCCGGCTTTGCCGACCTGCGGCCTCGCGCTGGCGGAATCGGAACGCTATCTCCCCTCGCTGTTGAAACGCCTGGAGGCGACCTGCGCGGAAGTCGGCTTGGCAGGTGAGGAGATCATCGTCCGGATGACGGGGTGCCCAAACGGGTGTGCACGCCCGTATGCGGCCGAACTGGCGTTCGTCGGAAAAGCACCGGGCCGTTATCAGATCTGGCTGGGGGGCAACCTGGCGAGCACCCGGGTGAACCGACTTTGGAAGGACAGCGTGAAGGACCCCGACATCATCAACGAATTGCGGCCGGTCCTCGCACGGTACGCGAGCGAGCGCCAATCGGGGGAACGGTTCGGGGACTGGTCGGCCCGGGTCCTCTGGAATGAAAGCGTTCCCGCGGCAGCCTGATCGCGGGTCATGGACGTGAATCCACTCATGAGCGCTGCCACCGACCTTCCTTCCATCAACCGGGACCTCGCGATCCTGCCGCCACTGGAAATCGTCCGCTGGGCGATCCGCCGCGCAAATGGCAGGGCGATTGTCTCCACGAATTTCCGCCCGTACGAAGCGGTGGTTCTCCACCTGTGCACCCAGGTCCAGCCCGACATCCCGGTGCTCTGGGTCGACCACGGATACAATCGCGCGGCCACCTACCGGCACGCCGAGGAACTGCGGCAGCAACTCGGACTGAACCTGAAGGCGTATCTGCCCCGAATGTCGGCGGCGCATCGCGACGCGGTGAACGGGCCGATCCCAACACCGGATCAGGAGGAGGCTTTGAAGGAGTTCAGCACGCTGATGA
>JBBQIU010000917.1:0-1686 GCA_038325245.1 Verrucomicrobiota bacterium | reverse complement strand
TCTGCGGCGGTGGACTGCCAGAGCTGGAAGAGACGGTCGGTGCCAGGATTCCGGGGCCAGGGCGGGCTTTCCTCGAGAAGTTGGATGCGGACGGAGCAGGGGTGTCCGTCAACCGGGCTGCGGATCTCGCCCGGGCCATTGAGCGCGAGGATGGCCCGAACACCGCACTGATAGACTTCCGGTTTGAAGGCGCGCATTTCGACGTCGGCGGTGGCGAGGTGCGGGACGCGGTTGATGGCGATACCGCCGGAGACGATGCCGACGTTAAACGTGAGGTGGCTGTCGTAGTCGGTGAGTTCGGCGATGCGGTTCACGGTGCGCCCGATCTGGGAGATGGCGTTGGCTCCACGGGGATGTTTGGCGCCGGCGTGGGCGGCGCGTCCCTCGACGGTGACCTTGAAGGTGGCGCGGCCTTTGCGGGCGACGACGAGGCAGGGTTTGCCTTCGGGCCGGCCCTCGGCCTCGAACACGAGGGCGGCGAGGGTGTGTTCCGGGTTCAGGCGTTCCCGAGCGAGATCAGCGAAGTCGCGGGAAAGGGTTTCCTCGGAGGCATTCCAGAGGAGTTTCCAGGTGATGCATTGAAAGGCGATGGGGTCGGTTTCGGCGAGGGTGGACAGGACCAGATGCATCATGGCGGTGCCGCCCTTGATATCGATGGTGCCGGGTCCGTAGATGCGGGGCCCTTCGGGTTGCCAGCGAAACCCGTTGCGTTCCTCCTCCTCGGGGGGAAAGACGGTGTCGAGGTGGGAGATAAGAGCGATGGATTGGGAGGAGGTGCCCGGACGGACGAGGATGAGATGATCGCCGCACGCCGGATCGCGGTGCGGGATGAATTCCGGGGAGAACCCCAGGGGAGCAAAGCGTTCGGCCGTGAGGCGGCCGAGACGATTCACGCCGGCGCGATGGCCGGTGAAGCTGTTGATTCCGACGAGGTCACGGAGGAGGTCGAGGGTGGTGGGGAGGCGACCGTGGATTCGCTGGGCGAGGTCGGAAGGGGTCATGCAGGCGAAGCGCGTTGGATCACTGGGTGACAAAGGGGATATCGAGCACCGGGAATTTCGGGTGGGTTGTTTGAATGACGAGGCGTGGGAGGAGGGGTGGGAGGGGGATCGACCAGCCGGAGGGCAGGGTGAAGCGGACGATGATTCCGTTGGCGCCGGTGGGTTGGATTTGCGGTTCTGTGAACTCGGGTCCGCCTTCAAGGACGGCGCTGAGCACCTGGAAGTTCGACAGTCCGTCGGTGCAGCGGACGAGGGCCTGCAGATGGCGTTCGGTGGTGAGGGGTCCGGAGGGAAGGACGAATCGTTGGGGCACCACGGTCACGGCCCGGTCGACAACGGCCCGGGCGGCGACGGCGAGGGATTCAGGCCAGCCCTCGGGCACCGGTTTTGCCAGCGTGACCATGAGGGTGGACTGCTGACTTCCGAGACCCAGGGAAGCCGTGGTGGACACTTCGATGTCGTAGGTCTTGCCGGCGGCGACCTCGCGGAACGCGGCCTGGAAGCCCGGATTCTGGGAACGGACGGACGCGACGCGTGCCGGTTCCTCGAACTCAATGCGAAGGACTCCCTGGGTAAGGGTGTTGTTGGGGTCTAGCCTGCCGAAATCAAGGGTGGCGGGGGTGATCTGTATGGGCTTCCAGACGAGGCCGGAGATGCGAATGCGGGCCTGGTTGGATCGGGCGTT
>JBBQIU010000916.1:0-1726 GCA_038325245.1 Verrucomicrobiota bacterium | reverse complement strand
GCCGTAGCCCGCGAAGGCCTGGAGGCTGGGTCGCTGGCCGGCCCGCGCCGTCACCACGCCTTCCTTCCGCAGTTTTTCCGACGCCTGAAGCAGCTTGAGTTCGGTCCGTTGTTCCTGTGCGAGCGCCAGGGCCCGGCCGAGGTCGATGTCGAAAGGCCGGGCCTCAAGGGTGTCGCTCAAGCGAAGGGGAACGTCCTCGGTCACTTCGTTCGGCACCCGGTAGCCGAGGAGGTGGGCCAGATGCGTCTTGCCGTTTCTCCAGGCGTTGCGCGCCCGGATGAGCCGTGGCCGCGCATTCGCGAGTTCCACCTCGGCCCTCAACACGTTGAACCGCGGCACGCTTCCCGCATCGAAGCGCCGCTGGTTGTCGAGAAGCTCCCGTTCCAGGAGTTTCACCGAGGCCTCCTGAACCCCAATCTGCTCCAGCGCTAGCAGCGCCGCATAGTACGAAAGCCGGACCTCGAGAAAGGTGTCCAGAAGCGACGTTTGATACCGCTGCACCGCCGCATCCCGGGTCAGGCGCGCCGACCGCACCGCCGACGCCATGCGCCCGCCTTCAAAGATCGATTGGACCACCCGAACCCCGGCCTCCCAGCTTTCGGCCTGCCCGAAGTCGAATTGCCCAAAGGGTGTGTTCGCGACCTCAAGCGACGATTCGTCGACGACGGTGAAGTCCCCGAAGGCTTGGACTTTCGGAAGCACGATGGCCCGGGTCTGGATCACGACGCCCTCGCTCGCCTCGAGGTCCTTCTTCGCGGCGGCGAGCCAGCCATTTTGCGCCTCGGCCAGGTTCAGGCAGTCCGCGAGCGAAAGCGGCTGGTCCGGCCACGCCGGCGGTGGTGACGTGCGGGCGGGGGATTCCGAGGTCGTGCTGGGTGCCGTTGCGGGTGCGGGTGCGGGCAGAACCTCGGCGGTTGCACCGGAGATCCGAACCACGACCGCGACGGCCAGGGGCCCCATGAGAACCCACCGGGCCAATCGCCCCCGCAACCGCCCCGGATAAGAACCTGTGAATGCATTCATGATGGATCAAGCGTCCCGGACTTCGAGGGCCGCTCCACCACCCTTCCTGCGACCCATTGAGCAAAATCGTCGGTGGCACGTTGCGTGCCTTCATTTCCACCCGTCGAGTGAAATGTCGCCGTCAGAGCGTGTCCAAACCTTGGAAAGGCATGGGAACCGGGAATGGCGGAACGAACGGCGACCCTCAGCCATCTTCGCTTCGCTTCGACGCGCCATGCCCGGGCCCCCTCCCGATCGCGGGAGAGGCGGAAAGCGCTCAGGGGGTTTCGGAGGAATTGGCAGCAGGTTCTTTGGGGAACGTATCGGCGTTGCTCGCACGCTGTGATCCAAGCGTTCCTCTCGCGCTGCACGCCATCCCCTCTCCCTCCAGGCCCTGAAAGGGCACTGGAGTTTGGCCATTTCTGGCCGGCCGCAGCGAAGTGGGGCGGCATGAGACTGCCCAGGGCGAAGCCCTGATCGCTCAACACAACGCGCGCAGAGGGTATTTCCCAATCCCGAAGGGATTGCGTCCCAAAGCCCAGGGTTGCGAGGAACGAGCTACCCTGGGTGGGATCGCCGACTCGCCATCAACCCCACCGGGGTTGCGTCGAGGTGGCACAACCCCGTTGGGGTTGATGCTTTGAACGTCGTTTACCCAGGGTAGGCCCGCTTCGCGGTCCAAGCCTGGGCTTCGGGACGGAATCCCGTTGGGATTCCAGACCGG
>JBBQIU010000915.1:0-1732 GCA_038325245.1 Verrucomicrobiota bacterium | reverse complement strand
TGCCCCCCCAGAGGAACTCAACCGGCTCGACAGCAAGAATTGGGACAAAACGCCCCCTTCCATCGACGACCACCTCATCGGCGCACTCCAGACTCTCGCCCCCGACGTCGACGCCATCATCGTCCTCGACCAAGTCGACCTTCCCGATACCGGGGTCGTCACCCGCAGGGTCCGGGATTCGCTCGGCGCCCTCTCCGCAAAGCACCCCAACCTCCTCCTCCTCGCCGACAGCCGTCAGGGCCTCGCCGGATGGCCCTCCATCGGATTCAAAATGAACACCGCCGAGCTGGGCGCCCTCCTCCGTTCACCCGCCCCGTCCGCACTCGAGGCCGTCGAACGTCAAACCGCAGAACTCGCCCGCCGCAATGGTCGCCCCGTCTTCGTCACCTTGTCCGAACGCGGCATCGTCGGCGCTCTTGCCTCCGGCCAACCTGTCCACGTCCCCTCCCTCCGCGTCCACGGCCCCATTGACATCGTCGGCGCCGGCGACGCCGTCACCGCTAATCTCACCACCGCCCTCGCCGCCGGCGCCGACCTCCGGGAAGCCATGGAACTCGCCATGGCCGGGGCCAACGAAGTCGTTCACCAACTCGGCACCACCGGCACCGCGAGTATCGATCAACTCCGCGTGCGCCTTGCCTTGTGAACTCCCTCGGGCCCAATCCCCGGCTTAGCCGGAATGATTCCGTTGAGATCAAGGGGCCTCGCGCGAAGACGCCAAGAACGCGAAGGAATTCGGGGGGAACTTTGGAATCAGGATATCGCGGGCGAGCACACTGTTCGGTGCCTGTTTCTACCCCACTCAAAATCCTGATTTCGGCTTTTCCTCCTTCGCGTCTTCGGGTCTTCGCGTGCGTCAGGACCGAATCGTTCCGGCTTAGAGCCTGCCTTCTCCTCCTTCTCCTCCTTCTCCTCGCCCTCCTCCCAACCCTCGCCGGTTGCACCGCCCGGTCCCGCCCGGAATCCACCCTCCAACGCTTCGAGTTCACCCGGCCGCAGATGGGCGTCCCCTTCCGCCTCGTCCTCCACGCCGCCAGCGAGCCCCACGCCGCCGCCGCCGCTCAGGCCGCCTTCGCCCGCGTCGAGGAACTCAACTCAATCCTCAGCGACTACGATCCCGACAGCGAACTGAACCGCGTCTGTCACAACACTCCGCCAGGCTCCCCCGCCCCCGTCAGCCCCGAACTCTGGCACATGCTGGATCGCTCCCAACGCCTGTCCCGCAAGACTGACGGCGCCTTCGACGCTACCGTCGGTCCGCTCGTCAACCTGTGGCGCCGCTCCCGGCGCCGCCTCGAACTCCCCCCCGCCGATCTCCTCGCGGAGGCCCGGTCCCGGGTCGGGTGGCAGCATCTCCAACTCGATTCCCGCCATCGCACCGTCACCTTTCTCCAACCGCGCATGCGCCTCGACTTCGGAGGCATCGCCAAGGGCTACGCCGCCGACGAAGCGCTCCGTATCCTCCGCGAACACGGGATTCCCCGCGCGCTCATCGCTGCGGCTGGCGATGTCACCGCCGGTGACCCCCCTCCCGGCCAGGCCGGTTGGCGGATCGAAATCGGCTCCGTCGACACCACCCCCGCCCCTCCACCGCGCATTGTCTGGCTGCGCAACGCTTCCGCGTCCACTTCCGGGGACATCTTCCAGCGCCTGGAAATTGGCGGCGTGCGCTACTCCCACATCGTAGACCCCCGGACCGGCATCGGCCTGACCGACCATTCCCTGGTGACAG
>JBBQIU010000914.1:0-1756 GCA_038325245.1 Verrucomicrobiota bacterium | reverse complement strand
GGAACCCGGATTCTGTGTGGTGTGGAAACGAGCACCGAACGGTGAGGTCGCCCGCGATATCCTGATGCCAAAGTTCCCCCCGGAATTCCTTCGCGTTCTTGGCGTCTTCGCGCGAGGCCCCTTGATCGCAACGGAATCGTTTCGGCTAAGAGCCCCAACGTCACCCGCCGCGACCCGTTACTTCAGATACTTGTCCAGGGGCGGCTCGAGCAGTTCCTTCACCGCGGGGTCGTCCATGTTGTCCTTCGTGACGAGTGTCACGCCGGTGTCGATCCGCTTGGGAACGGCCTCACCCTTCAGGTGCTTCACGAGCGTGATGACTCCCTCGTAACCCATGCGCAACGGGTTCTGCACCACGAGCCCTTGAACGTCGCCCGACCGCAGATCCCCCACCGACTGGCCCCCGGTGTCGAAGCCGATCATCTTCACCTTACCTCCGGCCAGACCCAGGTCTCGCAGCGCCTTCGCCATCCCCACGGCGACCGGTTCGCACGGACTGAACACGCCATTCACCTCGCGCCCATATCGGTTCAGGAGATTCTGAGCCGCCTGGTACGACGTCTCGCGCGTCGCCCCGGCGTATTGATCACTGGAAATCACCTTGATGTCCGGGAACTTCTGAATCGCATCCAGGAATCCCGCCTCCCGCGCCTCCGTGCTCGCCGATCCCACCGCATACCGCAGCAGGATCACATTTCCCTTTCCGCCCAGCAGCGCTCCCAGGTGTTCGCCTCCCATTTGTCCGCCCCGGAAATTGTCCGTCGCCACGAAGCTCGCGTATTTGTCCGTCTTCAGGTCGGAGTCGATGATCACCACGGGGATACCCGCGCCGGTCGTCGTCTCCACAGGCTTCACGAGCGCCTGCGAATCCAGCGGCGCCAGCACCATGCCCGAGACGCGGCGGGTCGTGAAATTCTCCACCACCTGGATCTGCTGATCGCGGTCATCCTCCCGCAACGGCCCCTTCCACAAGACCCGCACCTTCGTCCCCGCCGCGTTCAATTCCTGCTCCGCCTTGCGAGCGCCCGCCTCGATCGATCTCCAGAACTCATGGATCGTCCCCTTCGGAATCACCGCGATGGTCATCTCATCACCGGCTCCCGTCGAAGGGCTCGCGCCCACACCGTCCCCGGCCGATCCGGCGCCTCCACCACCGCCGTCTCCGCAACCCCCAAGCAATCCAGCAACGACAATGAGTCCGAGGAACCGGCAAAGTGGCTTCATGGGCAGGACCGTAGGGAATCCAGCGCCTGAGTTTCAACGGCAAGTTCGGCCCGTTGGAAAGCCTGGGCCGCACCCTGTGCCGTGTCCGGGACCAAGTGGCCGCCCAAAACAAGCGTCGCCGACGGCTGGTCCTGACTCGTGTTCTCGAGCTGGATATGGGTCGCGCCGAGCGCCCGAAGCCGTTCGGAAACCGCCCGGTGGGCCAGTTCGGGGCGGTTGCAATCACGGCTCAGGTGCCCGAGGTAGATGCGGGACAACGTCACCGAGGCAACTTCCGCAGCCACGTCCGCCGCCGCTTCATTCGAGAGATGACCGTGCCGGCTCAGGATCCGCTGTTTGGTCGACCAGGGGCGCTTGATGTCTTCTTGCAACAACTTCAGATCGTGATTCGCCTCCAGGACCAGCGCGTGTGCCGGCCGAACGCGCTCGAGCACCAGCTTCGTCGCGTGCCCAAGGTCGGTGAGAAATCCCACGTTCCCTCCGCCCGTTCGGAACAGAAATCCGACCGGATCCTGCGCGTCGTGCGGCACCG
>JBBQIU010000913.1:0-1757 GCA_038325245.1 Verrucomicrobiota bacterium | reverse complement strand
CGAGTGGGGTGATCCGCTGAACCGCTTGGTGGCGCCGGGGGTGCCGGAGCACACGATGCTGCTGGCGCGGATTCAGGCGCTGGGGGAAGGACGCATGCCTCCGTTGGCGAGCCGGGTCACCGATGACGCGTCGGTGTCGTTGCTGAGGCGGTGGGTCGCGGAGGAATTGCCGAAACAACCCACGTTCTCGGCTTGGCAGGTGGCGAAGTTTGGATCAACGAATGCGCCGACGGCGATGGCGGAAGCGGACCCGGACGGCGACGAGGCCGATAACCGTCTCGAATACCTTGCGGGCACAGATCCCCTGAGCCCAGGGGATGCATGGTCGGTCGCGATGGAGCGGTTGCCGGGCGGCGTGCGGCTCCGCGTTCCGCATCCAGCGAATCGGGGGATGGTGGTGGAGTGGAGCGATACGCTGGCCGGGGAGGGTGACTGGAATCCATTGGATGTGCCTGGCAACCCATTCCGAATTCCGTCGAAGGCGGGCATCACGACCCTTGAGGAACCCGCGGCGGAGGGTGTCCGGTATTATCGGGCGCGTTTATTTGAGCCGTGAGGTTGCTGCAAAGCTGCGAAGCGCGAGGGCGGTTGTGGCAAACCGCTGGCACGTGACGGGTTTAGCACCTAGACTCCGGCTCCGTAATGGCACTGCTTGAGATCCGAAATCTTCGAAAAACCTATCAGACTCCGGAGGGGGGGACGCTGACCGTGGTGGACGTTCCGAACTTCGACATCGAGGCGTGTCGCCACGTGGCGTTGAGTGGAGCGAGCGGGTCGGGGAAGACGACGCTACTGAATCTGATTGCGGGGATTTTAGCGCCCGATTCGGGAACGGTGCGCCTGGATGGCGTAGAGCTTTCGGGGCTCCCGGAGGCGGCGAGGGATCGACAACGGGCGACGAAGATTGGGTATATCTTTCAGACATTCAACCTGTTGCAAGGGTACACCTGCCTGGAGAACGTCCTGTTGGGAATGTCATTCGGGCCGGGGCCGGATCGGGGTTGGGCGGAATCGCTCCTTCGCCGGGTGGGACTAGGGGATCGGTTGCGGCACTTTCCGCGCCAACTTTCGACGGGGCAGCAGCAGCGCGTGGCGGTAGCGCGGGCGTTGGCGAACCGGCCGAAGCTGGTGTTGGCGGACGAACCGACGGGCAACCTGGATCATCGGTCGGCGCGGGAGTCATTGAGGCTGATCCGGGAGGCCTGCACCGAGTTCAAGGCGGCGTTGCTTCTGGTCAGCCATGACCGGGAAGTTTTGGGGGAGTTCGAACATCGGGAGGATCTGCTGCGGTTGAATCGGGCGGCGCAGGCCCAGGAGGAGGCAGCGTGACCCTGCCGCTCATGGTGCGGAAGAGCCTTCGGCAGCACCTGCTCTCGACGTTCATCACGGCGTTTTCGATCGCCTTGGCGGGAGGGTTGCTGATGGCGGTCTGGGTGGTGAAGGAACAATCCCAACTCGCCTTCACGGGGGTGAACGCGGGTTTTGACGCGGTCTTGGGCGCGCGCGGGTCGAAGCTTCAACTCGTCCTGAACACGATCTTTCACCTTGAGGAATCGCCAGGGAACATCGGGCCCGACGACTACGACCAGATCCGGAAGAATCCGGCGGTCCAGGTCGCGATTCCGATCGCGCTGGGTGACAACTATTTCGGGTACCGGATCGTGGGGACGACCACAAACCTGTTCACGGAAGTGGAACATACGCCCGGACAGCGATTCGATTTCACGGCGGGGCGGGTGTTTGATCCCGGATTGAGG
>JBBQIU010000912.1:0-1758 GCA_038325245.1 Verrucomicrobiota bacterium | reverse complement strand
GACAAAGATCATCCTCTGCTTGCCACCCGTCGACGGCGCCGCGTGCAGGCTTGGAAGTCCGGAAAGAAACGGGACGACCGCGGCAGAGAGCCCCAGGTCACGTAGGAAATGGCGGCGCGAATTCATCTTCATAGTCGTGGTCAGGGTCTGGGTCAGGGTGTCGAGCTGAGCTGTGTTTCAAATCCTTGTCCGGCCGTCACCGTCGCCATCTCCACCAGCAAGCGCCGGATGTGATGGCCATCTTCCGCGAATCCAGCATCGAGCCGTTCCAGCGTGTCGGCTCCATAGGCCGCGGGAGTCTGCTTGATGGCGTGTTGGAACAACTGCCGGACAAAGCCTCGGCGGGCCTCCGCGCTCTTTGCGGCATGTCCTGCGAGGTCCCGAACTTTCCGGAGCGGCACCACGTCCCCATCCACCGTCGTATAGTCCGCAAACGCATTTACAGGCTTGGCATTGTCCTCGGTCCGGAAACGTCCCACTGCATCAAAATGTTCCAGGCTGAAACCCAGCGGATTGATCGTCGAATGACATCCCATGCAGGTGTCGCTCTTGGTGAGTTCCGTGACCTTCTCCCGCATCGTCAACGTCGGATCAAACCGGTCGTCCATGAACTCGATCGCCATCGGCGGCGGCTTCAGAAATCGCCCCAACACGTTGCGGGTCAGAAACACACCCCGATGAATCGGCGACGTCGACCTGTGGTAGGAAAGCACCGACAGCAGGAAAGGATGCGTGAAGATCCCCGCGCGCTCCTCGGGATCGCACGCCACCCGGAGGAAAACGTCAGAACCCGCCGCCACGACCGGCTTCAATCCGTAAAACTCCGCCAGGCGCTGATTCAGGAATAGATAGTCGGCCAGCAATAGCTCGCGGTAGTCCGACCCTTCGCTCCACACCACGTGATCCACAAAGGTCTCGATCGACATCCTCAGGTCCGCCACCAGCGCCTCATCAAAGCCCGGGAACGCCTTCGTGTCTTTGCTGAGGTCACCCGCCTCCTCCATGTGCAGCCAATGATGGAAAAATTCACGCAGCTTCGCGCGTGTCCGGGGATCCGGGACCATCCGCGACGCCTGGGCCCGCACCTGCTCCGGACTCCGCAGTTCCCCACGCTCCGCCGCCGCCAGAAGCTCCTTATCCGGGATCGAATCCCACAGATTCAACGCGAGCCGCTTTGCCACCTTGTAGTCCGGCGATCCATCGCCGAGTTCCGGATACAGGAAACGCGGCGACTTTAACACCAGCATCACGACACGCTTCACCGCCTTCTCCACGTTCGACTCCTCCTCGAACTGCCGCTCGACGATGCTGGCCCGCAATTCCGGGGTCAGGGGCTGCCGAAACGCCCGTTCCGCAAACTTCACTCCGAATGCCTTCGCCGCCTCCACATAGTTCGTCGACGTCTCCCTGGCTCCGGCCAATGCCTCCAACCGGTTGGCAACCGTTCCAGCCGCCTCCACCGCCGACTTGGTCGTCGCCTCGTCCCATGCCTTCGACACCGCCGTGCCCCGTTCGTATCCCAGACTCGCGTCATCCGCCGGAAAGGACGTCCCCGACACGTAAGTGCTCGACGAACCCTCCGGCGATAGGTGCTCGGCCCCCAGCAACGACCAGACCCCATGCGGCGGCTTCCATTCCAACCGGATCGACGCCGCGAAGTCCTTGAACTTGAAGAAATCGACCCTCAACGGGTAACTCCGCCCCCCCAGGAGGAAGAGTCGCGCCACCCCTTCCCGCACTTCTCCACCCGCGCTGACC
>JBBQIU010000911.1:0-1766 GCA_038325245.1 Verrucomicrobiota bacterium | reverse complement strand
GACACCGCCCACTCAACCACGGCTTTCTGCACACTGCGCCGCATCTTCTCCTTCTGCGGGTCCAGCTGCTGGTGCACGACTTCCTCAAAGGCGAACCGGAGATCGCGCGCCGTGGGCACGAGTCGCTGGCCGATCGACCGTCCCGGGGATAGCACCACTTTCCCGGGATATCCAAAAAAGCGCGACTCCTCCAGCAGCGCCTCAGTCGGCCCGTGGGTCAGATAGCTCGTGGTGAACAGGTGCGTGATGTCCGCTCCAAAGCGTCGTCCGGTCGCCCGGCTCTTCGCCAAATGCGTCTCCAGAAAACTGCGGTGCCGACCGCCCAGTTTTGCGAAGGGATGCAGCGCCTTGACCGTGCCGGCCCCTTGGGTCCAGCGACTGCCCGATCCCGCCGCGAGGGTCACCACCGCCACCCGTCCTTCCGCCAGCGCCTGACCGCCCAGCGCCCGGTCACCCGCCTCGGCCCCGGCATCCGCCAGCACGCCAACGTCTCCCGGCCGGACGTCCTCGATCGTCGCGGTGATCGGCAGCCGGTTCTGCGCCAGTCCGATCCGTCCGGCGCGGAGGTCCTCGCGTATCCGTTCATGCTGCACGGAATCAAATCCGTTCGCCGCCAGCAGGTCCCGCAGGGATCCCGCCTGCCCCGGCACCGTCCGGGTCTCCGGCTTGGGGAAAATCCGGCCGATCAACGGTTCGATCCAGGTCCGCTCGCCGGTGAAGAGCCGGCTCCCGGCGAATCGGTCCATCTCCGCGCGCACATCCGCCCGCAATGTCCGCGGGTCCTGACGGAGCCAGCGGGGCACCATCATCAGATAGTACTCCGGTGCCTGCATCGCCTCTGCACCCGTGCGCAGCACCGCAAAGGATCCACGCTCGTTCAGCGAAAAATCGTAAACCACCGGGTCCATCGCGAAGGGCAGCGCGTGCTCCAGCGCCCGTTTTGTCCGCCGCATGATCGCAAGGATCTGCGTGCGGCACTGATCCTTCTTCGCCGGATCAACCCAGAAGCCCATGCCCCCGCCGGACATGCCGCCGAGCATGACAAATCCACGGTACGCCTCCCCCATTTCCGCCTTCACCTCCGCGATCAGGCGTTCGGTATAGGCGTTCGAGGCCCAGGGAATGATCTGCTGCAGCGGCCCAAAGAAGTTGCGCGTGGTCAGCTCCGCCACCCGGGCAAGATCCCCCGCTCGCAGCGCCACGACAATGCCCGAGAGAATCGTCTGCGCTTCCTGCCTCGCCACCCATTCCCGCTCCAGCTTGAGCAGGTACTTTTCCGTCACCATCTCCAGGATCGGACCGACGTTCTGCGACATCCCGCCATGCACCAGAATCAGACTGTCCTCCAGCGCCCGGCGCGTCTCCGCAGATATCTCCTCCGGTCCGAGCAAGCGGTGCCGCGGCAGCAAACGCCCCCGCGAAACGCCGTATTCGGTGTCTCCGGGGATCGCCGGTTCACCTTCAATCAACTTGATCCCCGGCCAGACTCCACCGCTGTCCTGCCAGCCGCCTCCAGAGCCGCCGAGCCACTCCCCGAGAATCGCGCGACTCGCAATCGTGCGTCGTTCGTTCTCGTCAAGCGCGCCGGTCAGGCTGCGCGTCTGCCCAGTGGCCCGCATGAGCAGGGAGATCAGGCAGCCAAGGAGATTGGTCGAAACCGCCAGGCGCGATCCTTTGGGAATATCCCGAACCTGCGACACCACCTCCAGCCCACGCCCCGGACCGACCAGTCGCTGCAGGATCGCACCGAGCTCATGACCCGATCC
>JBBQIU010000910.1:0-1770 GCA_038325245.1 Verrucomicrobiota bacterium | reverse complement strand
GGTGGGGAATGACTCGTGGAACAGGAACGCGGTGCCTTGCGATTCCGGCGTCAGGACCGGGTCCTGCAGCCCGGCGCCCCTGAGACCGGCGTACGTCAGGCCACGCCAGGAGGGTGTGACCGAGGCGATCTCCCGCATCACGTCCTCGGGCCCGGACCATGTCGTCTTCAGACCCAGCCGGTTGCTGAGCTCGATCAGGATGTCCAGGTCGCGGCGCGCATTGCCCGGTGGATCCAACGCGGCCTCCGCCAGCTGGATCCGCCGCTCGGTGTTGGCGTAGGTGCCGGACTTCTCGGCGAAGGACGAACCGGGAAAGACCACATCCGCCCATCGGGCTGTCTCGGTAAGGAAGAGATCCTGCACCGCAAGGAATTCGAGCCCGCGCACCCACTCCTCGGCATGCGCAATGTTGGGGTCGGAGATGACCGGGTTTTCGCCCATAACGTAGAGGCCGCGGATCGGACTGTCGTCCCGCGTCATCTCGGTTACCATCATCCCGTGCTCCAGGGAGAGCGACTCGGCCGGCACGCCCCACGTCCTGGCGTATTCGTCGCGGTTGGCCGGGTCGGTAACCGGCCGATAGTCGGTGTAGGCAAAGGGAATCGCACCCACGTCGCTCGCGCCCTGCACATTGTTCTGTCCCCGGATCGGCATCATCTGCGCGCCCCACTTGCCGATCATCCCGCACGCGAGCAGCAGGTTGAGCAGGCTGGCGACGATATCGGTGCCGGTGGCGTGCTGGGTCAGTCCCATCGCCCAGAGGGTGGAAGTGCGGGGTCCCCGGGCATACATCTCCGCGGCCCGCCGAATGGTGGCCGCGGGTATGCCGGTGATCTTCTGACCCATCTCCAGAGTGTACGGAGCAACGGCCGCTTTCACCTTCTCAAACTCGCGAGTGCGCTCGCTGATAAACTTCGGATCGGTGAGCCCGGCGTCGATGATGTGGCGCAGCATGCTGTTGAACAGCGCTACGTCGGAGCCCGGCGTCATCTGGAGGTGAATATCCGCCAGCTCGGCCAGCTCCACTTTCCTGACGTCGGCCACGATGAGCTTTGCGCCCCGAGCCACGGCCCGCTTGATCAGCGCGCCGAACACCGGGTGGGATTCGGTGGTGTTGGCCCCGGCGATGAAGATGACATCGCACGCCTCCTCGATCTCCCGCATCGACCCCGACGCGGCCGCAGTGTTGAGCGCTCGATTCATGGCCGCCACCGAGCTCGAGTGACAAAGGCGGGTGCAGTGGTCGACGCTGTTGGTTCCGAACGCGGCGCGGATCATCCGCATGAATGCGTAGTTGTCCTCGTTGGTACACTTGGCGGAAGAGAGTGCGCCCAGCGCCGTGGGTCCATGCTCGTCCCTGATGCGACCGATCTGTTGGGCGGCCAGACTCAGCGCCTCCTCCCAGGTGGCTTCACGAAACGCACTATACCACCCGGCTGGGGTCGCGACCCGATCGCGGACATCGTCGTCGCTTGGCGGCAGTCCGGTCAGCGGCGGCTTGCCGATCTGACGCAGGGGTGGTCGCGGCTTCTTCTTGTCGCCCATCTCCTCGATGGTGAGCCAGGGCCCTTCACGGCGCCGGGGCCATTCACCGCTCCAGGTCCACTCCCCGTCCTGACACATCCAACCTTTGCGGATGAGGGGCGTGGTCAGGCGGTCCCGGTGCTGGGTGAAGTCGTAGCCGAACCGGCCCTTGACGCAGAGGAAGCCGTGAGTGACCGGATGGTCACGCGGCGAGGAAACCTTGACGATGCGATTCTCCTGGACATG
>JBBQIU010000909.1:0-1771 GCA_038325245.1 Verrucomicrobiota bacterium | reverse complement strand
GATGGCCAGCCCGACCTTTACGTGTGCAACGACTTCGCCAGCGTTGACCGCTTCTGGATCAATCAAGGAGCCGGCCGGTTCCGCGCCGCCCCGCCCCTGGCCCTCCGCAATTCCAGCAAGTTCTCCATGGGCGTCGACGCCGCGGACCTCAATCGGGACGGACACGATGACCTGTACGTGCTCGACATGATGAGTCGGGATCACTCCGTCCGACTCACCCGCATGGACGCCCTCATGGAAAGTCGCCCGGTCGGCGCCATCGATCATCGACCCCAACTCGCACGCAGCACCCTGCATATCAGTCGCGGCGATGGAACCTTCGCGGAACTGGCCCAATACGCCGGGCTCGAGGCGTCCGAGTGGGCCTGGACACCCCTGTTCATCGACGTCGACCTCGACGGCTACGAGGATCTCCTCGTCTCCACGGGCCACGCGCGCGACGACATGCACATGGACTACGGCCTTCGAATCGATTCGATCCGGAAATCCGCCCGCCTGAGCGCGCAGGACGAACTGGCTCTTCGAAAAACCACCCCGCCGATCGCCTCACCCGGCCTTGCGTACCGCAATCTCGGCAATCTCCAGTTCGAGGAAGTCCCCAACGGCTGGGGCTGGGGCGACCGCATCACCGTCGCCCATGGCGCCTGCCTCGCCGACATGGACAACGACGGTGACCTCGACGTGATCGTGAACTGCCTGAACGAGGGCGCCGGACTCTACCGAAATGGGGGCACCGCACCTCGCGTCGCCGTCCGCCTGAAGGGCCTCCCGCACAACACCCGCGGCATTGGCGCCCGCATCACCCTCCATGGAAGCCCCGTCGGCCCCCAATCCCAGGAGATGATCTGTGGCGGTCGTTACCTCTCCGGCGACGAACCCATCCGCGTCTTCGCCGCGGGCAATTCGCCCAACCCACTTCGACTCGAAGTGCGTTGGCGCAGCGGCCGGATGAGTGTCCTCCACGACATCCGCCCCAATCACATCTACGAGATAGACGAGGCCCACGCGGCGTCATCGGCTCCCCCAGTGTCCGTCTCCCGGTCGTCTCCACTCTTCGTGGATGAATCGGCGCGCCTCGGCCACCAGCACTACGAAGCGCCGTTCGACGATTGGGAACGCCAACCCCTGCTGCCACGTCGCTGCAGTCAGGCCGGTCCGGGTGTCGCCTGGCTGGATTTGAACGGCGATGGCCTTGATGACCTCTTCCTGAGCAGCGGCCGTGGCGGACGCCCAGGCCTATTCCTCAATGGCGGCGATGGCCGCTTTCACATCGTCGAACCGGATCCGGCCGCGCAGGACCAGGCCGCCGTGGTCGGGTGGCCTTCCCAGGGGAATGGGACCATCGCGCTTGTCGGAACCACCGCCTACGAAAACCCCGAAGCCCGGGGCGCCGCCCTGCACACTTTCGATCGTTCCGGGGCCCAAACCGAGATCCTCGCCCTAGGCGGCGACAGCATCGGTCCCATTGCCCTCGCCGACATCGACGCCGACGGCGACCTGGATCTCTTCATTGGCGGTGGGCCTATAGGCGGACGCTACCCCCAGGCAAGCCCGTCTCGCATTTTCGAGCGCGTCGGAGCGGAATGGCGCGCCAGCCCATCCCACAACGAAGTCCTCGCCGGAGCGGGGTTGGTCTCCGGAGCCATCTGGTCTGATCTCGACGGAGACGGGTTTCCGGAGCTGGCACTCGCCTGCGAATGGGGACCGATCCGGATTTACCGGAATCAGAGGGGACTTCTGCGCGAAGAGACCTCCGAGCGGGGACTCGACC
>JBBQIU010000908.1:0-1777 GCA_038325245.1 Verrucomicrobiota bacterium | reverse complement strand
GCCGTCCTCCGAGTTGGCCGAACCAACCGCCCCCGCCCCACCAACGAATACTGCTGCGGGGGAAGCCCCGCCCGTGGGGACGGCCGTCCGGGAGGCAGCGAGGGAGCCGACCACGGGAAAGCGGGACTGATCAGGGACGGCCTGGATCGACAGGATTCGCAACGGACTTCGAGCGCGCGGGCTGGTGTGGACCGTGGCCTGCGTCCGTCGTTGACTCAGGGGGCTCACTCCGAGCGCAAGGTGGCCCGCAGCAGATGGAGCCCCCGACGCCAACACGCCGGTGCGCATCAGCGCCTGGACACGACAACGCCTGCGGATCAGGCCTGCGGATCAGGCGGCGGACACCGGCTCGTCCGCCTCACGAGTCGCCGCCTCGAGATCCTGCTCGTGTTTCACCCGGGCGGACTCGACGTCGTAGCGGTCGTTGTCGGGATGCGCCGGGTTGAGCGGGGAGATGTCGCGCAGTCGCTGGATGATCCCCGGGAGGTGAGCCAGCACATGGTCCACATCCTCGTCGGTGTTGTAAATCCCCAGGCTCAGGCGCACGCAACCACGGGCCCGCATCGGAGTCAGCCCCATCGCCGTGAGGACGTGCGACGGGTCGAGCGAGCCGGTCGTGCAGGCCGAACCGCTGGAGGCGCAGATGCCCACTTGGTCCAGCAGCATCAGCACGGCCTCCGCCTCCACGAACTCGAACGCGATGTTCGAGGTATTCGGGAGCCGGTTTTCCCGGTCGCCGTTCACGAAGGCGTTCGGCACGGTGGCGAGGATGGTGTTCTCCAACCTGTCCCGCAGCCGTTTCACCCGGGCGTACTCGGTCGCGAGGCCTGCCATGGCCAGCTCCGCCGCCTTTCCAAAGCCAATGATGTGCGGGACGTTTTCCGTGCCGCCCCGGCGACCCCGTTCCTGGTGGCCGCCCACCAAGTAGGGCTGAAAGCGGGTTCGGCGCTTCACATACAACATCCCGATACCCTTGGGCGCATAGAGCTTGTGCGCTGACAGCGAGAGGAAATCGACGCCCAGGGACTTGACGTCCAGATCGAACTTGCCCGGGGTCTGAACCGCGTCGGTGTGGCAGAGCACACCCTTGCTCCGGCAGATCGCGGCAATCTCCTCCACGGGGAAAATCACGCCCGTCTCGTTGTTCGCGAGCATCACCGAGACGATGGCGGTGTCGGGCCGGATGCTCTTCTCGAGCAGGTGGATGTCCAGCGAGCCATCCGCCTCCACCGGCAGGAAGGTGACGTCGTAACCCTGCTTCCGGAGGAACTCGCCGTAGTTGATGTTCGCGGAGTGCTCCACCGCGGTAGTCAGCACGTGTCGCTTGGTCGGCTGGGTCAGCAGGGCACTGTGGATGGCGGTGTTGTTGCTCTCCGTCCCGCAACTGGTGAAAAGAATCTCCTTCGGATCGGCATGAATCAACTGCGCCACCGAGGCCCGGGCCGCTTCCACCGCCTTATGAACCTCCGTGGCCATCCGATAGGCACTGGACGGATTCGCCCATCCGTCGCGAAGGAACGGAATCATCGCATCCGCCACCTCGGGGGCGATGCGCGTCGTGGCGTTGTTGTCGAAGTAGTAGAATCGTTCCTGACTCATGGTGGCGGAGGCGTCGGGCCCGAAATCGGGCCGGTCTTGTCGGATTCAGTCTAAGGACGGTTCGCGGTCGCGCAAGCGCCGCGTGAAGCGGCAGTCTTCCTCCGGTGCATCCACAGGTTGTCGGTGCGGTGGACCGTACCAAAGCGGCGGCGCGCGTTGCGTCCCGCCGCACTCCAAG
>JBBQIU010000907.1:0-1790 GCA_038325245.1 Verrucomicrobiota bacterium | reverse complement strand
GGACATGGCGACGAATCGGCTGCTGCTTTCGGTGGTGCTCCTGGGGCTCGGCTGTTCGACGCCTCCGCTGACGAACCCCCGATGACCTGTTGAAGTCCCTGCCGCCCGAGGCCGTTCCGACCCCGATTCCAAGTGGCCGATGGTCCCTTCCCCTTCTGCTCCGGTTTCCCTTCGCCGGTTCTACCCTGATCGAAGCCGATGCCAGCCGACGCGCCCAGGCCCTTGGAACGTTCAATCACATCGTTTGTCGGATTCTCGCCCAATCCCCACCGGGACGCGTCGCCTTCACGATCTTCGATCCGGTCGGACTCGGTCAGAGCTTTTCGGGACTGACACACCTTGCGGACGAGGCCGAGCACCTCATCGATGGACGCATCTGGACGCAGGCCGCCCAGATGGAGGAACGCCTCGCCGATCTGAACGATCACTTGGAAAAAGTGATTCAGATGTATCTGCGCAACGACTTTCCTACCATCGCGGAATACAACGAGCAGGCGGGGAACATTGCGGAGAGGTTCCGGTTCGTCGTTCTCGCCGATTTCCCAGCAGGCTTCACCGACCTCGCCTTGCGGCGCCTCCTGGCGATCGCCACCGCAGGAGCGCGGTGCGGGGTTTTCCTGCTCATCCATTGGGATCCAACACGGGCCCTGCCCTCCGATTTTCCCGTCGAAACCTTCCGCCAATCGGCGCTCCGCGTCACATTCAAGCCATCCCATGGGGATCCCGTTCTCCTCCTCAACGAACGCAACGTACCCGGCGTCACCGTCACCCTCGACCCGGCGCCCCGGACCGAGGCCGCCACCGCGTTCATCCTGCAGGTCGCCCGGGCCAACCTCGACTCCAACCGCGTCGAGGTTCCCTTCGTGTACATCGCCCCCGATGGCAACGAAGTCTGGTCCGGCGACACGGCCGCAGAACTCAGGGTTCCGATCGGCCGCACCGGCGCCACCAAGCTTCAGTACCTCGCCCTCGGCAAGGCCACCCGTCAGCACGCCCTGATCGCCGGGAAAACCGGCTCCGGCAAGTCCACCCTCTTCCATGTCCTCATCACCAACCTCTCCCTCTGGTGCCGCCCGGATCAGGTTGAGTTCTACCTCATCGACTTCAAGAAGGGCGTTGAGTTCAAGTGCTACGCCACTCACCGCCTTCCCCACGCCCGCGTCGTGGCCATCGAAAGCGATCGCGATTTCGGCCTCAGCGTCCTGCAGCGCCTCGACGAGGAACTTCGGCGCCGCGGCGAACTCTTCCGATCCGCCGAGGTCCAGGACATCGCCGCCTATCGCCGCACTTGCCCAACCTCCCCCATGCCTCGGGTCCTCCTGCTTGTGGATGAATTCCAGGAATTCTTCGTCGAGGAAGACCGCGTCGCCCAGAACGCCTCCGTCCTGCTCGATCGCATCGTCCGCCAGGGTCGCGCCTTCGGAATCCACGTCATCCTTGGCTCCCAAACCCTCGGGGGCGCCTACACCGTCGCCCGCAGCACCCTCGGCCAGATGGCCGTCCGCATCGCCCTCCAATGCAACGAGGCGGACGCCCTGCTCATCATGGACGAGGACAATCCCGCCCCCCGACTCCACTCCCGCCCGGGCGAGGAAATTTACACTGCCGCGGCCGGCGCGCGCGCCGGCAACAGTCCGTTCCAGGTGGTCTGGCTGCCCGACGAAGTCCGTGACACCTACCTGCGCCAGGTGCGTCAGAAAGCGGACGAACTTTATCCCGCCGCCCCGGGTCCTCTTGTCTTCGAGGGCGACGCCCCGGCCGACATGCGCGATAACCCGCTGCTTCGCGAA
>JBBQIU010000906.1:0-1791 GCA_038325245.1 Verrucomicrobiota bacterium | reverse complement strand
GGTGGTTTGGTGACCACCGACCTTGGCCACCAGATGCGCGGGAAGGGCGCCACGGCGTATCTCCGGATTCCCTTCTCCGTGCCGGTTGGAGCGGGGTTCGACACCCTCAAATTGCGGATGCTATACGATGACGGCTTCGTCGCGTTCCTGAACGGGGTGGAGGTGGCGAGGCGCAACGCCCCGCCGGAGCCGAGGTGGGACTCCACGGCCACGGCCGAGCAATCCACGACGCCTGCCGGCAGCTTCGAGGAAATCGACATCTCCGCCGGGCTCGGGGCCCTGGTGGGAGGCGACAACGTCCTCGCGATTCAAGGCCTCAATTTGAGCCCCGGGGATGGGGACTTTCTGATCCTGCCGGAGTTGGAGGCCACCCGCCGCACCGAACTGGGCTGGCGCCAGTTCACCCCCGCCACTCCAGGATCGGCCAACGGGGGCGGATTCCTGGGCGTGGTCCATGAAGTGGACTTCGATCGCCCAGCGGGCTTCTACGAGAACCCTTTCGCCGTCACCCTGGGCTGCACCACTCCCGGGGCAACGATCCGGTACACCACCGACGGGACAGAGCCCGGTCATGACCATGGGGCAACCTATCAAGCAGCCCTGCCGGTCCGGGGCACGACGGTGTTGCGCGCCGCCGCGTACAAGCCGGGGTATTATACCAAGGAAACCGCCACGCGGACGTACCTGTTCCTGGACCAGATCCTGGCCCAGAATGGCGCTGGCCTGCCCACCAACTGGGGCAACGACTGGCAGATGGACTCACGCGTTGTCGCCCATCCGGCGTATGCGGGGAGGATTCACGACGACCTGAGGTCGCTGCCGGTGGTGTGCATCGCCCTGGATCCGGCGGGCTTCTGGGGCCCCTCCGGCATCTACACACTCACCACGGGGCGAGGCGACGAGTACGAACGCCCCTGCTCGGCCGAGTTGTTCTTCCCGGACGGCTCGCAGCCCGGCTTTCAGATCAACTGCGGCATCCAGATCGTGGGCGGCGCCAGCCGGAGCATGACGCCGAAGCACGGGCTCGGGCTCACCTTCAAGTCGCGTTACGGTCCGCCCAAGCTGAAGTACCCATTCTTCGAGAACTCCGACGTGGAGGAGTTCGATTTCATCGCCCTTCGCGCCAATTTCAACATGTCGTGGGTGCGCACCGACAATTCGGGCCCGTTGAGCAACGGGAATGCCGACGGCGCGGAGCGCCTGCACGCCATCTATGTCCGGGACCAGTGGACGAAGGAGAGCCAGCTTGCCATGGGCCAGATCAGCGCCCACGAGCGCTTCGTGCACCTGTACATCAACGGCGTGTACTGGGGACTCTACAACCCCAGCGAGCGAACCGATGCCTCGTTCGCCGCTTCCTACTTCGGAGGACGGAAGGAGGAATACGACGCGATTTTCAGTGACCCGAGCACGATCGCGCGGGCCCATGACGGCGACAAGAACGCCTGGCTCGAGATGATGAGAATCGCCCGGGAAGGCCTTTCCAGCGCCGAGGCCTACGCCCGCATCCGGCAGTATCTGGACGTCGCCAACCTGGCGGACTACATGATGTTGAACTTCTATTGCGCGACGGTCGACTGGCCCTGGCAGAACTGGAATGCCGCCCGGAAACGCGAGCCCGGCGCCCAGTTCCGGTTCTTCGTGTGGGACGCCGAGTACACCCTGGAAACACCGCCGTGGGTTCCCGACGACCGGACCGGCGTCGGAGCCGCCTCCGGCGAGGCGGACTCGCCCGCCCGTCTCTACCATGAACTGCGGAGTAACGCGGAGTGGCGGTTGCTGTTTGCCGAC
>JBBQIU010000905.1:0-1792 GCA_038325245.1 Verrucomicrobiota bacterium | reverse complement strand
GACCCAGGGAGACGAGTTCGTACTTGGCGGTGGCGAGCCGGTCAGCGGTGTCGTCGAGGCCCCACGCTTCCTTTTCGTCGGACAGGGGTTTGGGCCATCGTGCCGTCATCAAGGTCAGCCCCCCCTGGTCGGATGGCATGTCCCTGGCGTAGCCGAGGCCGTGCCAGAGTTCTTCGGTGATGAACGGGAGGAAGGGGTGAAAAAGGCGCAAAAGGTGTCCCAGGACAAAGTCGTTCACCGCGAGCGCCGTGGCCTTGCGGGCGGCGTCGTCGCCGTTGAACGACGCCTTGCAGGACTCGATGTACCAGTCGCAGTACTCACTCCAGAAGACGCGGTAGAGCGTGTGGGCGATTTCGTTGAACCGGTAGCCGGCGAAGGCGTCGTCGATTTCCCGGATCGCCTGGTCGAGTCGGATGAGAATCCAGCGATCATCCGAGGAGAGGCGCTCCGGGTTGATCTCGGCCTGGACCTCGCCGCCCTGCATCTGGCGGAAGCGGCAAGCGTTCCAGAGCTTGTTACAGAAGTTCCGGCCCAGTTCGACATCCTTCTCATCGAAGAGGACGTCCTGACCCAGGGGGGCGCTTCGAATCGTGCCGAACCGGAGGGCATCGGCACCGTACTTGGCGATCAACTCGAGGGGATCCGGGGAATTTCCGAGGGACTTGGCCATTTTGCGGCCCTGTTTATCGCGGATGATGCCGGTGAAGTAGACGTTTCGGAAGGGGAGTTCGCCCATGAACTCGAACCCCGCCATGATCATTCGCGCGACCCAGAAGAAGATGATATCCGGACCGGTGACGAGGTCCGTGGTGGGGTAGAAGGCCTTGAGGGTCGGTGTGCCGGCGGGCCATCCCATGGTGGCAAAGGGCCAGAGCCATGAGCTGAACCAGGTGTCGAGCACGTCCGGGTCCTGCTCCCATTCGTGCAAGCCTGCGGGAGGGTCGACGTCCACGTGCAGATCCTTCTCGGGATCGCCGGTGGGGCTCTTGCGATACCAGACGGGAATTCGATGGCCCCACCAGAGCTGACGGCTGATGCACCAGTCCTGGAGGTTCGCCATCCAGTGATCGTAGACCTTCGCCCAGCGTTCCGGGTGGAAGCGAAGCTGTCCCGAGGCGACGCAATTCTTGGAGGGTTCGACCGACGGGTACTTCAGGAACCACTGTTCGCTCAGGCGGGGCTCGATGGGTACGCGCGCGCGCTGGCTGAAGCCGACCTTGTTTTCGTAGGGCTCCTCCTTCACGAGCGCCCCGAGGTCCTGGAGAATTTCCACCGCCCGCTTTCGGGCGACGAAGCGGTCGAGTCCCGCGAGATCCCGGCCGCCGAGGGCATTGACGGTGGCGTCGGCGTTGAGGATGTCGCGGATGGGCAGGCGATGCCGTTGGCCGATTTCAAAGTCCGCCTTGTCGTGGGCGGGAGTCACCTTGAGCACGCCGGTGCCGAACTCAAAATCCACGTGGTCATCGCCGACAATCGGGATGAGCTTCTCCTGCCGGGTCAGTTCGACGGGCAGGGGGCGGACGGCATGCAGGCCGATGAAAGCCTGATAACGGGGGTCCTTCGGATGGACGGCGATGGCGGTATCGCCGGGGATGGTTTCGGGGCGAGTGGTGGCGATGGTGAGGAACGTGCCGGGTCGCTCGGCGACTTCGACCTGGAAGTGGTAGAGGAGTCCTTTTTGCGATTCCATCTCGACCTCTTCATCCGAGAGGGCGGTTTGGGAGACGGGGCACCAGTTGACCATGCGATTGCCGCGATAGATGAGGCCCTTGCGGTAGAGGGCGACGAACAC
>JBBQIU010000904.1:0-1793 GCA_038325245.1 Verrucomicrobiota bacterium | reverse complement strand
GTCCCCGCCCCTGCTCGCCGGCCTGCTCGCCGGCGCACTTGTCGTCCTCCCAGCCTGGCGCGATCCGCTTCACGCCTGGTGGCTTCCGGGCGCTTGGCTTGTCCTTTACGGATGCGCCATTCATGCCGCCGGCTTCTTCATGCGCCGGGGCATGAAGCTCTTCGGATGGATTCTCGGCCTCATCGGCGCCGCCCTTCTCCTTTTCGTTAATTCCCGCTCCCACGACGCCGGACTACCTTCCCTCCGCCTCGCCCACCTCGTCATGGGCGCGCTGTTCGGGGGGGCCCACATCGCCTACGGCCTCTATCTCGCGGCCACCGAGTCCCGATCCTCCTCCACGTGAATCCGGAGCCCTTCCTGCAACTGGATCGCGTGATCCATGAAAAGGGGCGCCTCGCCATCATGTCCCTCCTCGCCGCGTCACCCAGCCTCCTCTTCACCGAAATCCGCGACACCCTGCGGATGACCGACGGCAATGCCACCACCCATCTCCGCACGCTTCTCGAAGCCGGCTACGTCAATGTCACCAAGTCGCTTGAGAGCGGCCGCGCTTCGACCAGCTACGCCCTGACCGCCACCGGTCGGCGCGCCTTCACCGGCTACATCCACCTGCTCGAGCAGATCGTCGCTCAGTCCCGGCCGCCCTCCGCTTAGTCCCCGTTCCCTAGCCAAGCCCAATACCGCTCCATCCCTTAACTTTGCAATACAAAGCATGAACGCCTCCCCCGCCCTCCGGATCCTCCGGGCCGAGCATCTCGGTATGTGTTTCGGTGTCCGGGATGCCCTCGCCCTCGCCCATAGCGAGGCCAATACCCAACCTGTCACTGTCCTCGGTGACCTCGTCCACAACGAGACCGTTCTGGATGACCTCCGCCATCGCGGCATCCAGCTCGAACAGAATCTCGACGCCGTCACGACCCGGACGGTGCTCATCACCGCCCACGGTGCATCCGAGAAGCGCCTGGCTTCCGTCGCCGCTCGTGGTCACCGCCTCGTCGAGGCCACCTGCCCGCTCGTTCATGTCGCCCACCGCGCGGTCCGCTCGCTCGTTGCCCAGGGATTCCACCCGGTCCTTGTGGGCCGGCGCGACCACGTGGAAGTCCTCGGGATGACCGAGGATCTGGAAGCCTTCGACGTCGTCCTCTCGGAATCGGACATCGATGCCCTTGCCCCACGGGACCGCTTCGGGGTGGCGGCCCAAACCACCCAACCCATCGAGAGGGTTCGTTCGCTGGTCGAGCACCTGCGCCACCGTTTCCTGACCGCCGAAGTCCGGTTCATTGACACCGTCTGTCTGCCCACCAAACAACGACAGTCCGCCGCAGAAAATCTCGCCCGGGCCGCGGACGTCATCGTCGTGATTGGGGGTGCTGCCAGCAACAACACGCGAGAACTCGCGAAGACCTGCCGCCAATTTGGAGCCCGTGTTCACCAGGTCGTCACGGTGGCGGAAATCCGCGAAGCGTGGTTCCAACCCGGCGAGACCGTAGGCATCACTGCCGGGACCTCAACCCCGCCTGCCGCCATCCTCGGCGTCGAGCGCTGGCTGAACGCACTGGCGAACCGCTGGGCGCCGCAATCAGTCCAGGTCCGGGAACTTGTTCACGCGTAAGCCCCATGACCCGCCTCGAAGATCGACTTCCACTGCTTGCCTTCGCCGCCCTCTGTTGTGGCGCTCTCGCCCTGGCCGTGCTGGGTAGCGCCCTCACTCGTCAGGCGCGCCACTTCTACCTGGTCTGGAATCTCGTCCTCGCCCTGATCCCGCTGGCCTGTGCGCTGGGGATGGAGGCGCT
>JBBQIU010000903.1:0-1795 GCA_038325245.1 Verrucomicrobiota bacterium | reverse complement strand
CCCCGGTCGTTTACAGAATTTATGTCGATGAGGCGTTTGAGATTGGGGGGGATTGACCACCGGTGTTCGAACACCACGCCGTACAAGTCGAGGATCCAAAGGCAGCCGTAGGGGGCGTTGGCGAACAGGACCCGGCCGAACCAGGTGTCGCGGCTGGCGAGGAATTCGCGCTGACGTTCGTCAAACGGCCGTTCCCCGATCAGGTCGCAACCTTCCGCGCGGATTTTCTTCCGGTGAATCAGGTTGCTCCCGCAGTCGGCGACGAAGACGTCGCCGCGGAAATCGGGGCCGTAGGCGTCGCCGCGATAGACGGTGATTCCGGTGGCGCTGGTAAAGTAGCCGCTCGAGCGTCCGCCGCCTTCGATGAGTCCCTCGACGAGTCCGGTCACGCGCCAGCGAGTCCGGATGACGCGCCAGGGTTCTTCGGGACTGATGCGGAACACCTCGGCGGCCGGGCCATCGGCGGCGATGCTGGCGCGTGGGGAAGGAGGCGAGAACCACCCCTTTCGCGAGGCGTAGCGTTCCTCGTAACGGGTCACCTGGAGATGGTCGGAGTTGGAGCAGAGATACTTCCGGCCAGCGTCGTCAAAGGATATGCCATACTGGCCGCCACCGGTTTCGAGGCGGATTTCGAGGGTGAGGGGGTCGAACGAAAAGTCACGGCCACGCAGATCGAGTGGGGGGGTCGCAAGGGGTTCTTCGGCGGCGCCCTGTCGGGACCGCCAAGCCGTGGTGAACGGGCTGTCGACCCTTTGAATCTTGCCGCCGCTCATGCTCCCGCAGCCGTGGATGCGGCAGTCCGGGCCCCATTGAAGGGAATTCATCATGGCCTGGACGTTGAGCTTATTGGTGGCGTAGGGGGCGAAGTCGCTGGCGAAGCCCGTGAACACGGTTTCCTGGACGTCGGCCTTGCCGTCGCCATTGGTGTCGCGGGCGTAGAGGATTTCTGGGGTTGCGCCGATGAAGACACCGCCATCCCAGCAGGTGATGGCGGTGGGCCAGGCGAGTCCGTCGAGAAACACCGTGCTGGTTTCGAAGCGGCCATCGCCGTCGCGATCCTCGAGGCGTCGCACGCGGCCGAGGCGCTCGGGGCGGCGCTCGGAGTAGTCCCGCATCTCGATGACGTAGGCCCGGCCCTGCGCGTCAAAACTCATCGCCACGGGGTCGACGATCTCGGGTTCCGCTGCGGCGACTTCGATGCGGAATCCCGGGCGTATTTCGAAGGAGGCAGGGACAAGGGCGGGTTCGACGGGTGGGAAGTGCGACAGATCCTCGGGGCGTAGGTCCGGTTCGGCGGCGCGGGCCGGGTTCATGCTGAGGCTCAAGGCGAACACGACGGTCGATGCCCCGAGGGCGAGAGTTCGTCCGAAGCGGCGCGTGGTCGTCATCACACCCCATCGGACTGCGGGAGAGGGCGCTGGCGCGAGCCGAAAGTCACCGTGCCCCTGGCGCGGCGAGGGTGGAGGGCGGTCGCAGGACCCGGACGGGGCATTTGCCGAGGGTGACGCAGTGGACGAAGTGCAGTTTGGTCACGACGGGACCATTCATGACGAATGGGTAGATGTCGGGTTGTCCCATGCTGCGGGCGACTTCGTTGAGGACGGCGGTGAGGAGGACCCAGGCATTAATCCAGCGGAGGAATGCGGCCCCGGCCTCGGCGGGTTCCTTTTCGTATAGGGCGTCGGGCCCGAAGGGATCGATGTGGAGGGGGACTTTGCCTGTGTCCAGGCGATAACTCGTGACCGTTTCGAGGGTGGAACGGAGATGGAGGAAGTGGGCGAACGATTCGGCCCAG
>JBBQIU010000902.1:0-1802 GCA_038325245.1 Verrucomicrobiota bacterium | reverse complement strand
GGGTAGGTCCGCTTCGCGGTCCAACCCTGGGCTTCGGGACGGAATCCCGTTGGGATTCCAGACCGGAAATATGGCCAATCTCCGGGCCCCTTCGGGGCGTGGACGGAAACGGATGGCGATTCCCGAGGGCGTTGCCCTCGGCTGGGTCTGGTGGTGCCCTTCAGGCGCCTTGGTTCATCATCCCCTTCCTCCGCAATCCATTCTCCGCATTGAGGGACGCGTCCTTGCGCTGCGCACGCTACCCCACCACGAGGTTCACCAGCTTGCGCGGCACAACGATCACCTTGCGGATCGTCTTACCCGCCAGAAACGCCTGAACCTTCTCCGCCTCGCGGGCCGCCGACTCCAGGTCCGCCGCCGACGCCGTCGACGACACGCGGATCACGTCCCGCAGCTTGCCGTTGACCTGAACCGGAATCTCCAGGGTGTCTTCCTCCAACAAGCCGGGGTCGTGCACCGGCCAGGGCGAGTACGTCAGGCTGGGTGCCGAAGCCGCACCCGCGGCGTGAAGCTTCTCCCACAATTCCTCCGCCACGTGCGGCGCAAACGGCGCCAGGAGCTGCAAGAATGGCTTCAACAGCTCGACCGGCTTTGTGTCCCAGCTCATGGCCTCGTTCACGAACACCATCATGGCCGAAATCGCCGTGTTGAATCGGAGCCCTTCCAAATCCTCGGTCACCTTCCGGATGCACGCATGCAGGGTCCGCCGCTGCGCCAGTGTAGCGGCCTCCTCCCGAACCGCGCGCCCGAGGGTTATTCCCGTCAGAAGTTCTTCCTGCCGGTCCGCGTCCGTCACAACCAATGCCTGCTCGAACTCCGTCTCCGAGGGCTCGTCCACGAACAGACGCCACACCCGGCCCAGAAACCGGTACACCCCTTCGACACCCTTCGTGTTCCACGGCTTCGAATCCTGCAACGGACCCATGAACATCTCGTACAAACGGAACGCATCGGCCCCGTATTCCGCCAGGACATCGTCGGGGTTCACCACGTTGCCCCGGCTCTTGGACATCTTCTGGCCGTCCTCCCCCTGGATCAGGCCCTGGTTCACGAGCCGAAAGAAGGGCTCCGCCGTCGAGACGTGACCGAGGTCAAACAGGACCTTGTGCCAGAACCGCGCATACAGCAGGTGGAGAACCGCGTGCTCGGTTCCCCCGACGTACAGGTCCACGCCGGGCGTCGCCGGACGTCCTGGCGCGACGGAGGTTCCCATCCAATACGCCTCCGCCTCCCGGCCAACGAACCGCCCCGCGTTCGCCGCATCCAGGTACCGCAGGTAATACCAGCAGCTCCCCGCCCATTGCGGCATGGTGTTCACTTCGCGCTCGGCGCCATCGACGGCTCGAACCCATTCCACGGCCCGGGCCAGGGGAGGTTGCCCGTCCGGAGTCGGCTTGTAGTCGTCCAAGGGAGGCGGCAATAACGGCAACGCGGATTCGGGCAGCGCTTCATGGTTCCCTCCCCGCCAAAGAATCGGGAACGGCTCTCCCCAATAGCGCTGCCGGCTGAAGGTCCAATCCCGCAGCTTGTAGTTCACCCGCCGCCGCCCAAGCCCCTTTGTTTCCAGCCACTCGGTCATCCGACGCTTCGCTTCGGCCGTCGGAAGTCCATCCAGCGAAAGCTCGCCGTGGGAGGAGTGAACAGCCATGCCGTCACCCACGTACCCGCGCCAGTCCGCCCCTGCGGGCGGCTCGACGACTTGCAGGATCGGCAATCCAAAGCGCGTCGCGAACTCGAAGTCCCGCGTGTCGTGCCCCGGCACCGCCATGATCGCACCCGTCCCGTAACTGATTAGCACGTAG
>JBBQIU010000901.1:0-1809 GCA_038325245.1 Verrucomicrobiota bacterium | reverse complement strand
TGACGGCCTGGCCCGTGCGCAGAAGGGTTTGCTGGGCGAGATCGAGATGTGGTTCCGTCTGAACGCCGACGCTCTGGAGCTGGTGGCGCCTCCTTCGCGGGTGGACGGCGGGGAGCGGGTCAAGAATGCCTACTTCCACGTCTCCGAAATCCAGGAGCGGATCGACCGGCATCACATCGACCGGCACAGTTATGTCATCGCGGTGGGGGGAGGCGCGCTGCTCGACATGGTGGGACTCGCCGCGGCCACCGCGCATCGGGGTGTCCGGCACATCCGTCTGCCGACGACGACGCTGGCGCAGGCCGATTCCGGGGTGGGCGTGAAGAATGGGATCAACGCCTTCGGGAAGAAGAACTTCATCGGGACGTTCGCGCCGCCCTTCGCGGTGATCAACGACTTCGCCTTCCTCCGCTCCCTGCCGCTGCGGGATCGGCGGGCGGGCCTTTCGGAGGCGGTCAAGGTGGCCTGCATACGCGACGGCGCCTTCTTCAACGAGATCGAGGAGCGTGTGGACGCGTTGGCGCGTTTCGAGGACTCCGACATGCAACGGGTGATCCGGCGGTCGGCGGAACTGCATGTGGATCACATCGCATCCGGCGGGGACCCCTTTGAATTCGGCTCGGCGCGGCCGCTGGATTTTGGCCATTGGTCGGCGCACAAGTTGGAACCTTTGTCGGATTTTCGCATCCGTCATGGGGAAGCGGTGGCCATGGGAATGGCGTTGGATGTGATCTATTCGCGAGAGTCCGGCTTGCTCGATGCCGGCTCGGCGGAGCGGATTTTGTCAGTCTTGGAGAAGTTGGGCTTCGAGTTGTATGCGAACGAACTTCACTACGCCGATTCGAGCCATCGGTTGGTGGTTCTGGCGGGCATTGAGGAGTTCCGGGAACACCTGGGAGGAGAGTTGACCGTGACATTGCTGCAGGGGATTGGGCAGGGCATCGAAGTGCATACGATGGACACGGGTCGGATTCTGCGGGCGCTGGAAGAGTTACGGGAGCGACACCGGGGACGTGGCGAGATTCAGGCCACAAGGAACGCAGAGAGCGCATAGAGGAAACGAGAGAGCCAAAATTCCGGGGCCATGCAACTCCCGTCCGAAACCCAGGTCGTCATCATCGGGGGCGGTATCATTGGAGCGAGCGTCGCGTTCCACCTGACCCGCCTCGGTGTCCGCGACGTCGTCGTGTTGGAACAGAACCTCCTGGCCGGCGGCACGACGTGGCACGCCGCGGGTCTCGTGGGTCGCCTCCGCACCTCCACGAGCCTCACCGCGATCAACAAGTACAGCGCTGAACTCTATGCCGGGCTCGAACAGGAAACGGGCCATTCCGTCGGCTGGAAACAGGTCGGGAGCCTGATCGTCGGCCGTTCCCCCGATCGGATGGTTCAGCTTCGACGAACCGCCGCCATGGCCGAGTGCTTTGGTGTGGAGACGCACATCATCGATCCGGAAACCGTGCTCGCGCGCTGGCCGCTTCTGCGCATCGACGACATCCAGGGAGGCGCCTGGCTGCCGCATGACGGCAAGGTCCTCCCGAAGGAAGTCGTGTATGCCCTCGCCAAGGGCGCCCGTTCCCGGGGCGCCATCGTGGTCGAACACGCCCGCGTCACCGAGGTTCTCACCCGCGACGGCCGCGCCCGCGGCGTGCGTTTCCACGTGCGTTCTCCCGATGGCACTGGCGACCCCGAACCCCATGAACTCAGGGCCGACCTCGTCGTTCTCACGGGCGGCATGTGGGCGCGGGAACTCGGGCTGACCGTGGGCGTCTCCCTGCCGTTGCACCCCGTCGAGCACCACTACGTCGT
>JBBQIU010000900.1:0-1811 GCA_038325245.1 Verrucomicrobiota bacterium | reverse complement strand
CGGGCGGGATCGTGCATGGAGAGGGAGCAGTTGTGGCCGCAGGCGACCGGGAAAGGGAATTGATTGCGGAGCACCGCTTCGGCGGTGGCACGGAGGCACTCCGCGGCGGCCAAACCGCTTTCGTCGACGTGAAGATCAAGGCCGACACGCAGCTCCTTCGCGGCCGACATGAGGGCATCGAACTGACCGGGCAGGTTCGGATTGGGCTGGGGAAAACCGCCGAGTGCGGTGGCCTGGTACTTGGCTGTCAGCTCGAGGATACGGGCTCCGTCACCGGCTGCAAATGAGGCCAGATCGCAGAGGCTGACGGTTTGGAGATGGATTCGACCTTTCCATTCGGCGCGAAGCTCCTGAAGCGCGGCGTGACCGGGTTCGCCCACCGCACCAGCTCCCGTGTCGATGTGGGTTCGCACGGCATTGCTCCCATGGGCGTAGGCGCTTCGTAGTGCGAACCGCGCCCGGCGAAGGATGTCCGCTTCGGTCCATAAACGCGAGTCGTCACCGAGGATCTTGATCGCGTCCCAAAATTCCCCGCGCGGGTTTGGCGCCCGATGCCACGTGTGGGCCTTGTCGAGGTGGGTATGGATGTCGAGCAGACCGGGAAACACGAGGCTGCCTCCGAGATCGCTGGCGGTCCCCGCGGGTTCCGGCTGGCGGACCGTGACGGAGGGACCCACGGCGACGATCCGTTCGTTTTCGACGGTGACATCGCACTCCTTCCACGGCTCCACGCGCGGATCCGAATGGGGTCCAGGATTTTGGAGAGAGGACGGAAGACAGGCCAGCGGAACGCGGGCGCGGCGAAAGACGTGCATGGGCAGAGCGGTTTAGCAAGTCGCACGCCGGCTGACGTGCGGAAGACGAAAAATCGCAGATCCTCTTCGAGGAGGGGTGAAAATGCCGGCCGAGGATGCGGACCGGGAGATCTGATCCCGTTTCTGTGCGGAGTCGGATGAGCGTCGGCCCTGAGGCGGTCACCGCCTTAAGGCGATGGCAGGTATTCGGTGGTGACAACCTGATCGACGTTGAGCTTTCCTGTGGGGAGAATTCCCAGTTCTTCCAACTGGTTGATCTGGATCTGAAAGCGTTCCCGACTGACGCGTCCGATTTGAGCCGGTCCGCCGTTGATGCGTCCGATCACGAGTCGTTCATCCACGATCATCTTGCGGGAATAGTTGAGGAAAGCGTCGGTATTGTTCGGGTTGATTTTTTTCATCAACGTGTGGGCGGGTTCCGGATCGCCCTCCAGGTAATCTCTCCAGCCGTGGATGTAGGCGGCAAGGAACGCACGGACTTGAGTCGGGTTGCGCTGTACCCACGGCTTGTTGGCCACGAGCACGGTGTAGGCATCGAACCCGGCGTCCCAAGCATAGAGGAACTTGGGCGGTTGTGCGCCGCCTTGGAGGATATGGAATGGCTCGGCGATGTAGAAACCCTGCTGGATGAAATCCTGATTCCCGATGAAGTTGGCGACCGAGAAATTCTGCGGGATGATGTTGAACTCGATCCCGTACTTTTTGCGGATGTAGGGAAGGAACGCCCATTCCGGGCGGGCCATGATGGTCTTGCCCTGGAGATCTTCAAAGCGGTTCACCGGATTGTTGGCGTGCAGCATGAGCACGGACGGATCGTTCTGAAAAACTGCGCCGATGTGGATGACCGGCAGTCCTTCTGCGATGGCCAAGAGGACGTTGGTGCTGTCGGCTTGGGCGATGTCCGCCTGTCCCGTGGCTAATTTTTGCATCCCGAAGGCGTTGGGGCCTCCCGGCTGGAGGACGACCTCCAGACCGGCATCGGCGAAATATCCCTTG
>JBBQIU010000899.1:0-1815 GCA_038325245.1 Verrucomicrobiota bacterium | reverse complement strand
CCGCACGCGCCGATGGCCACCACAAGTAGTGCGAGCTTGGCGAACATGAATGTCGTCCCTTCGGTCCTCACGCCCGAGCGTGCGGCGGCTGGCGGCTCGGAGTGACCGACGCCTACTTCTCGGGGATCTGTAGCGTCATGCCGATGACGACGGTGTCGCGGTCTCGAAGCTTGGCCTTGTTGAGCTTCGCAATCTCATCGGCGCGCTTGCCGCTGCCGAGCGTCTTTCGCGAGATGCCGATGAGCGTGTCGCCGGAGACAACCGTGTACGTCCGGATCTTCGAAGCGGCAACTGGTGCGGCAGGAACGCTGGCCGAAGCTGGACGAACCGTGGATGGCGCGGGGGTGACACGAGTCGGATCGGTTGGGATCATGCGTGCGCGGCCCGAGCTTGCGGCGCCCGAAACGGATTCCGCTGGTGGGAGCTTGATGCGAACACCGATGCGGACGGAACCGTTCTTCGCGATGCGGTCGCCGTTGGCTTCCTGCAGCTTCTTCCAGAGGTTGCCGTCGCCGTAGTACTTCTTCGTGATCTCGTAGGCCGTCTCACCTTCCTTGACGACGTGCCAGCGGTCGGCCTGCGCGGCAGGAACCGGACCGACCGGAAGGATGATGCGGGGTTCCTGCGGCTGGATGGCCTGCGGGAATTGCGGCTGAGCACCGGAGCCATCGGTCCTCGCGGCCTCGGGGAGGCCGACTCGAAGCTGAGTGGTTAAGGAATCGATCGCGTCCCCAAGAGATGAACTCTTCGCGGTGCGGACGCCATCCGGGCGACCGTCACTCGCGCGACCCTGGACGAACTCCACCGGCGCCGGCTGGCTCTCGTCCGCGATGCGGGTCACGGGCGGATTGGTGGAAGCCACACCCGAGGGGGCTGCGGCCTGAGGAGCGGCGGGCGCGACAATCGGGCCCGTGGGGGGCAGGCCCGCATCGGCGACACGCGCGGCTTCGAGGATGTTGGCGGGCGGACGGCCGCCAGCGAGCTCCTCGGCGGTGATCGGAGTGGTCGCGCCCACGAGGGACGATCGCGGATCAAGGTCGGTGGCGAGGCGGGAGGTTCGCGCCTTGGAGAGATGATCACTGATGAGGATCGTGACCACCAGAACAAGGAGGAATCCGACGATGAGCGCGAGCTTGAGTTCTCTGGTCACGTGCTGTGCATCCCTGCGCCCGCCGCCCGTCCGGCAGACTTCGAAGACCAACCTGTACCGACGCCCGGCGCCGTCCTTGGCCCGAGACACCCCGTCGGAGAATACGAGTCCGTCGCCTCCCGGCGAACGGCCGCAGTGTAGATCCGGGCGGGAGGCTCTTCCCGCAGTTGACGATCCCAATCCAAACTCTTAACGCTTCCAAGACTACCGAGCGTAGACCCTGCTTGAACTTCCAGATACTACCTTTCCAACACGGACTTCCATCACAGGCTTCCATCACGGGCTGTTCGAGCCGCACGCTTGGCCTCACGCCCCGACATCAGCGGGAGCCGCACACACCGGAGCTTGGCCGACCGAGACCTTGGATTCGAGGCCTGCTCGGCCTTACCTGGTGTCACGGTCCCGTTGAGCAAGTCCTTTCCGCCGCAGGCGACAACCTTTGCTGTCATCGACTTCACGATCCGATCTTCAAGACTGTGGAACGAGATGAAGGCAACCTTCGCTCCCGGACTCAGCCAGCCGTTTGCTACTTCGACGTTTGCTCCACCTGATCCGGACGCTCGCGAAACGACCTCTCTCTCGCCCTCGAACACCGCCTGGGCTTCCCTTGCCACATCCGACGCGAACGACTCAAGACTTCCGAGCTCGTCATTCACCGCGATGCG
>JBBQIU010000898.1:0-1820 GCA_038325245.1 Verrucomicrobiota bacterium | reverse complement strand
GTAATCGAAGGCGCCATACTTCATTGCCTCGATCGCCGTCTGGGCCGTGCCAAAGGCAGTCATCAGCACCACCAGCTGTTTCGGATTGGCCGCACGGATGTGCTGGAGTGCTTCCAAGCCACTCATCCCGCCCATGCGAATATCGAGAAAGACGAGATCCGGCGGTGACTTCTTCACCACCGCAATGCCCTGTTCCCCGCTGGCCGCCTCGACGACCTGCCACTTTCTCGACGAAAGGACCCGGGTGAGCGAATAACGGATTTCCGCGTCATCATCGATGACGAGAATCGTGGGCGTCTTGGCAGTAACAACAGCTTCAAGCATGGCGTGGAAGGTCACTACAGAGCCTGATCCGCCAAAACGCGAGGCTGCGCTGGCGTTCTCAAGCCCACCGTGCATGCGTTAGAGGACATGCTTGGTTGGTCAATGAACTTGTTCCGGATTCGCGGGATTCAACTCGCGGTCCATTTGACTTTTTTACTCCTGCTCCTGCTCGTCGCTTGGGACGGTTGGTCGGTTGAGGGATGGAGCGGCATGGCTTGGAGCGTCGGTTACCTCATCATGCTTTTCGCCTGCATCACGTTGCATGAGTTGGGCCATGCATTTGCAGCGAAGATCTACGGTATTCACGTGCCCCGGATCCTGCTCCTGCCAATCGGCGGCATGGCGGAACTCGATTTCATCCCCCGTCAACCGCGCCAGGAGTGGTTCATCACCCTCGCCGGTCCGGCGGTGAATTTTGCCTTGGTTTCGATTTTGCTCTGTGTGGTGCCTTGGCCGGGGTGGCGATGGGACGAAGGAGGCCCGGCCGGGGTCGTTCCCTTCCTCCAGGATCTGCTCCGCTTCAATCTCGTAATGGGGCTTTTCAACCTGATTCCCGTTTTCCCCATGGACGGTGGACGACTGCTCCGCGCCACCCTCGCCTGTCGCCTGCCCTACCTGCAGGCGACCGCGATCGCCGCCCGGCTTGGGCAGGTTCTGGCCCTCGCCGCGGCTACCTTCATCCTAATCCAGTGGCCCGTTCGAATGGCGCTCGCCGCCGTCCTCTTTGTCTTCATCGCTGTGGCCGCCGAGTCGGAGTACCGGGCGACCCGAAGTCGGGAACGTTCCCTTCTCCCGGAACCGCCCTGACGGACTTGGCCGTCGCCGGTCAACTCCAACGAAAGAGGTCCGTCACCTTGGCATTTGGGTGATTCCTCGTCTCTTCAGCCCACATGCATGTAAGTCCATCCCGTTCCGCCCCCGCCGTCTTGGAGGTCGAACAGGTTCGCAAGGCCTACGGTGCCCGAACCGTGCTGCATGGGGTGTCGTTCTCGGTCGCGGCCGGTGAGCGGCTCGCCCTGACCGGCCCGTCCGGAAGCGGGAAATCGACCCTCCTCAACTGCCTCGGCGGAGTGGATCGACCCGACGCGGGCTCGATTCGGCTGCACGGCGAGGCGGTCCACACGCTCTCCAGCGATGCGTTGGCCGAACTCCGCCGTCGGCGGCTCGGCACCATTTTCCAGTTTTTCCATCTTCTGCCCACGCTGACCGCCGCCGAAAACGTCGAACTCCCACTCCAACTGATCGGCGTCATCCCTTCGAAGCGTCAGGTGCGCGTCAGCGAGGCCTTGGAACGGCTCGGGCTCTCCGCCCGCGCCGGAGCGCTGCCTTCCCAACTTTCCGGCGGCGAGCAGCAACGCGTCGCCATCGCCCGCGCCTTGATCCATCGTCCCGACCTGGTTCTCGCCGACGAACCGACCGGAAACCTCGATTCCGCGAATGGAGCCAACATCCTCGAGCTGCTGCGCGAGCTCACCGACGAAACTCGCACCGCTCTC
>JBBQIU010000897.1:0-1823 GCA_038325245.1 Verrucomicrobiota bacterium | reverse complement strand
TTTCGTTCCCGGGCTCGCATTTCTGCGCCCGGGCGCCGCAAGCTCGCTTGTGGGCTCCCCCTTTTTCCTGCTCCTGGAAGCCACCCTCGAGCACCTCGCGAATCTCCGCTCCGGCGGAGTCCAGTTCGTTCACGTCGACCCGGCGACGTTGAAGGCCCTCGCCCAGCCGCTTCCCAAGGCCCGCCTTCCATTGCCTGATTCCGGCTACCGTGGGACCGGCGCCCCGGCATTGCGGACATCCCCACCGGCCCGCCGTGCCCCAGCCCAAACTCCCGTACCACCCGATCCTCCGACACCGGTTCCTTTGCCCGCGACGGCCATCCCTTCCCCCGCGGCCTCGACGGTTCCCTCGGGCCCCGTGACTGGCGCCTCCACCACCTCAATCGCAAAAGCCACCGCCCTGGAGGAGTTGCGCCAGCGCGCTCTCGTCTGCCAGAAGTGCGCTCATCTCGTCCAATTCCGCACCCAGGTGGTCTTCGGCGTGGGGAGTTCCGATGCCCAACTGATGTTCGTTGGAGAGGCGCCCGGCGCCCATGAGGACCGCCGTGGTGAGCCGTTCGTCGGTCCGGCTGGTCAATTGCTGACCCGGATCATCCAGGCCATGGGCCTTACTCGAGAGTCCGTCTACATCGCCAACATCCTCAAGTGCCGCCCAGACGTGCCCCCCGGGACGCCGGGCAACCGGGCCCCGCGCCCCGAGGAAATGAACACCTGCAAGCCTTACCTGCTAAGCCAGATCGAGATCATCCAGCCCAGGGTTATTGTCGCCCTTGGTGGAACAGCGGTTCAGGGTCTGCTCGGGCTGACGACGACGATGGGCGCGGTGCGGGGTCGTTGGCAGACCTTCCAGGGCATTCCCGTCATGCCGACTTATCATCCGTCCTACCTGCTCCAGTCGGAGGACCGCGCGGACCGTGGGCACGGCGAGAAGCGGAAGACATGGGAGGACATGCTGATGGTGCTGGATCGGCTCCAGTGGCCCATTACCGAGAAGATGCGGAGCTACTTCCTCAAATCGCCTTCTGGAGATGCCGCCGGATGAGGCCAATCCGCACTGAGGTCACGGTATTCCCCGTTTGGCAGCGGGGGTGCATGCTGCTTAAATCCCCTTCCCGATGAAGCTCCTCGTTATCGGTTCCGGCGGCCGCGAACACGCCTTGGTATGGAAACTGGCTCAATCGCCCCATGCCACCCGCCTCTGGTGCGCCCCCGGCAATGCCGGAATGCCCCACGAGCAATGTGCCGGCAGCGGCCGGAGCGTGGAATGTGTGCCGATCGGTGCCGAAGACCTCGACGGCCTCCTGCGTTTCGCCTTGGAGCACCGGCCTGAACTCACAGTGGTCGGACCGGACAACCCCCTCGCCATGGGTGTTGTCGACCTCTTCCAGAATCATCACCTGCGCATCTGGGGACCGAACCAGCGGGCCGCCCAATTCGAGTCGTCCAAGGCGTTTTCGCAGAATTTCATGGCGGTTCATGGCGTGCCGACGGCGCGCTCCGGCGTCTTCTCCGATTCCCACGCCGCAAAGCGCTTCGCCGCGTCGCTGAAGGGCCGTTGCGCTGTGAAGGCGGACGGACTCGCCCTCGGGAAGGGCGTGCTCATGACCCACTCTGTCGGGGAGGCCGAGTATGCGATTGAGGAAATCATGCTGAAACGCGCTTTCGGCCGGGCCGGAGAACAGGTCGTGATCCAGGAACTCCTGGAAGGCGTCGAGGTCTCTCTCCACGCACTCTGCGACGGCCATGTCGCCCGGCTGTTCCCCACCGCGCAGGATCACAAGCGCGCCCTCGACGGCGACTTGGGACCCAACACCGGAGGGATG
>JBBQIU010000896.1:0-1828 GCA_038325245.1 Verrucomicrobiota bacterium | reverse complement strand
GGCTTCGTGGCGTCGGCAGCGGAGTGGAGCAGGTTATGTTGTTCGGTGGGATCCTGGGTTAGATCGTACATCTCATAGGTGTTTGTCTTCCAGTAATGGATGAGCTTGTGCGTCGCCGTGCGGACCCCTAGGTGGGCGGCTGTGTTGTGATGGCCAGGGTCGTGGTAGTAGCGGTAGTAAACGCTGGTCCGCCAGTCGGTGGGCCCCTCGCCTCGCAGCAACGGAACGAGCGACCGCCCCTGCATCGAAGCCGGAATCGGCAGGCCCGCGAGATCGAGGAAGGTGGGCGCGAGGTCGATGTTGGAAACGAACTGTTCGGGGACGCCCCCCGCCTTGATGCCGGGACCGCGCGCAAGCAGCGGAACATTCAGGCCCGGCTCATACATGAATCGTTTGTCGTAAAGGCCGAGGTCGCCCAAATACCATCCGTTGTCGGCGGAATAGATGACGACGGTGTTCTTGGCGAGACCGGTCTGGTCGAGGTAATCGAGGACCTTGCCCACGCCGTCATCCACGCCCTGCACGCAGGCCAGATAGTCGCGCATGTAGCGCTGGTATTTCCACTTCACGAGTTCCCTGCCAGTAAGGGTCTGGCCGTCCACCGTGACCTCCGTGGGATTGACGTTGAGCCACTGATTGAGCGCGGGGCCTTGGAGGTCGGCGGGTGGAACGAGCTTCAAATCGCGGCGCGTGAGGTCGCGGGCGATGGTTTGTTGATTGGCCGGCAGCGCGCCGGGGCGCGTGGCGTAGTCGTCCCAAAGTGTTGCCGGTTCCGGGATAACTCTGTCCTTGAAGATCGCCTTGTTGCGCTCGTCCGGCTCCCAGGCGCGGTGGGGAGCTTTTTGGTGCAGCATGAGGAAGAACGGTTTGCCCTCCGGGCGGGTTCTAAGGAATTCGATGCCGAGGTCGGTCGTGATGTCGGTGCAGTGGCCTTGAATGGTGAGTTTGTGCCCCGCAACGAGGAAGACGGGATTCCAATAGGCGCCCTGGCCGGGCAGGACGATCCAGCGGTCGAAACCCGTGGGATCGGAACCGAGGTGCCATTTGCCCACCATGCCGGTGTGGTAGCCGGCGGCCTGCAGGCGTTTGGCCACGTTATCCCGCGCGCCATCGAAGCGATTGAATACCGGCACGCCGTTGAGATGCGAATACTGCCCGGTGAGCAGCGTGGCGCGGCTGGGCGTGCAGATGGAATTGACGACAAACGAATGCTTGAACCGCGCTCCGTCCCTCGCCAGGCGGTCGATGTTCGGCGTTTGGTTCACCTTCGAACCGTAGGCCGAGATCGCGTGCTGCGCGTGGTCGTCGGAAAAGATGAAAAGAATGTTCAGCCTCGCGCCCGCACCGAACGTCGAAGGGCGAAGTGCCAGGGACGAAAGCACGAAGGCGAGGAGGACAAGATGTTTCATGCGTGGGATGGTGGTTCGAAAGATTTTGCCGGACGTTCGCCGTGTTCGGTGATTCGACGACGAAATGCCACGGGACGGCGAGGCTGGTGTGGCGGGCCGTTTTCTTCAACTCCTCTGCCGGCTCCGACGTCCTCTAAAGGTGGATTCGTGACCGTGGGCGAGGCGTTGTACTTCATGACCAGGAGGCGGGACAACCTACCGGATTCAGCTGCATCGGTCGATTCGAGCCCTCGACCCAGTCACGGCCCACTTCGAGTGCACCCGACTCGTCGCAATTCCGGGGAGCGGTTCCGGACGCTGGCGGTCCGACATCGTTATCCTGCCTCCCGAAGCGCTGGTCCCGCTGCTCAATGGTCTCCCGCCCACGCGGCCTTCACCTCGCCGACCCGATCGACCCAGGCGAGCTCTTTCTTGACGGC
>JBBQIU010000895.1:0-1839 GCA_038325245.1 Verrucomicrobiota bacterium | reverse complement strand
CTCAGGTCCTTGGCCATTACAAGGGCCTGCTGGACGTGGAGGAAGCCTTCTGCGAATTGAAGAGCTATCTTGAAGTCCGCCCGGTACATCACCAGCGGCAGGATCGGGTGGTCAACCATGTGCGCCTTTGCTTCCTGGCCTACTGGCTGTCGGCACGCCTCGGTGGAGAATGGCGTGCCCGGGGAGAAACCGAAGAGGTGCCGCGCGTCCTCCGCCACTTGCAGACCATTCGTCTCGGTCGATTGCAGATGGGCCACCAGGTCCATCGCACCATCATCACGGAAGTTCCACCCGACTTGAACGAGCAACTAAGAAGACTGGGCCTTGCCACGCTCTTCGCCTCGCCGCCCAAATCGGTGGCCTCGTAGCCCGACGGAATCGAGCAAACCTCGATTTTGTTGTGCTTTTTACTCGGTGTTCGGGGAAGTCAGGCTGGCTCCCGGCAGCACGTGCCAAAAGGTCGACAGTCAATGTCGGATCCCGCTGCCTGCGGTCCCTGGTCGGTGGAAAGACCGATCAACGCGCTCGGTAAAAGCGGGCCGCGTTCGTGGCGTTGGAATCGACGATCATCCAAGAACCGTCGGCCGCTGCGGTCGCGGTCGCGAAATCGAACCACGGTCCGACAACCTGAAGGCTGTATTCTGCAAGGTAAGTGGTGCCGGGTACCCCGCGGAAGGTGAGTGTGTTCGACCCTGGAGAGGGAACACCGAATCGAAGAGAAGTCGCGACGGGCCCGGGAACCGTACCCGTACGAACCGTGAAAGTGCGCGAACGACTGAGATTTGGTGTGCCGTTGTCGGTGACCACCACGGTGAAGTGGGCGCTGGAGCCCGCTGGTAGGACGCCGGCGCTCCAACGAATCAGCCCGCCACTATCGATCGTCGCGCCAGCGGGGGCGTCCGTGAGAGCGAATCGGAGGTTTTGAAGGGGGATGTCGGCATCGCGTGCGGTGACGGTTAGATTCAAGGACCCGGAAGCGCCAACCTCCTGCTCTGGAATCGGGTCGAGGATGGGAGGCGTGTTGATGACACGCACGATCACGTTGGAGATGGAGTACTCCAGCGCCATTCCCACCGCGTTGGACGGATACTCGAAGGTCGCAAACGCGCCGGTACAACCGTTGCATTTCAGGACCTCGAACGTTGAATGCGGTGCGGGTGCAAATCCTCCGGCGAGGTTAGCGACCAGTGCGCCGTCGAGTGTCGCGAGGTTCGAGATGACCAACTGGTCATGACCGATCTCCGGCCTGTCGCCCCCCAGCAGGACCTCGCAGGTCCCACTGGGGCCCTGAAAGTAGTTGCCGTTCACGATCAGGCGGCCGGGCCCCGTGCCGGGCTGGATCGATCCGGTGTTCGTGAGGGTGCCCGCCACAGTGCCCGACCCCGATAACCTTCCTCCGAATAGACGAATGGGAGTCGATGACATGAGATTGCCGCCGCGAAGCCGGAGGTCCCCTGCGGTCTGGGTAAACCCGCCATCGAGGCGAAGCGTACCGGAGAGAAGTTCCATTGTTCCCGAGTTGCTGAACGGGACAGTGAAGGCGGAAACGCCATGGCCGCCGGTTTTGCGGAAGAGCCCTTCGTTGACGAAGGTACCGGAGCCCGTGGAAGCGGCGACGATGGCGTCCAGATCGAGGTCGAAGGACGCGCCGGCCTGATTCGTGATCGTGGCGCCGTTGGCCAGGGTGAGGCTTCCCGTTGGGCCACTCCAGCGCCCGGAACCGCGATTGATGACCGCGCGACCGGCTAGCTCAAGGCCCCCGCCGAACATTTGGAGACCGCCTTCCGCAACAACCGATCCGCTGCCCACGATCCTGCCGAGGCTCCAGAACATCGGTCC
>JBBQIU010000894.1:0-1841 GCA_038325245.1 Verrucomicrobiota bacterium | reverse complement strand
GTGCCGCCGGGCGTGCGGGAGGGGCAATTGATCCGGGTCGCTGGGAAGGGGGATGCGGGCCTGCGCGGGGTTCCTGGGGATTTGTTTTTGAGGGTTCGACTGGCGCGGCACCCGGATTTCCAGGTGCGGGGGTTGGATCTGGTGACAGAGATGGCGTTGGCGCCCTGGGAGGCGGTTCTGGGGGCGACCGTGAGCGTGCCGACATTGGACGTGCGGGTGCATGTGCGGGTGCCGCCGGGATCGAGGAACGGGCAATCGTTGCGCGTACGGGGTCGGGGGTTGCCGGCGTCGGACGGTCGCCGAGGTGATCTTTACGTTCATTTGACGGTCGAGGTGCCATCGAAGGTGACGGACGAGGAGAAGGAGTTGTGGGAGAAGCTGGCCGCGAAATCGGGATTTCAGCCGAGGGGCGCCGAGTGAGGAATGTTTTGCGTTTGTCGGAACTGGGGTCGGCCCGGCAAGCTCGCCGTGCTTTATGCGGCAGGTGAATGTGGCCCTTCTCGGGGCGGGAACGGTGGGTGGCGGGGTCGTGAATGGCCTGCGTCGGAACGGCCCATTGATGGCGTCCCGGCTCGGCATCGATTTGCAGATCCGCCGGGTGGTGGTCCGTGATGTCCGGAAGGCGAGGGATTTCGACGTGGCGGAGCGGATGCTGTCGACGAATTGGAAGGAGGCGGTGGCCGATCCGGAGATCCAGGTCGTGGTGGAGTTGGTGGGAGGAACGACGAGCGCGAGGCAGATGGTTTTGGGGGCGTTGCGAGCCGGAAAGAGGGTGGTGACGGCGAACAAGGCATTGCTCTCGGGGCATGGGGAGGAGCTGTTCGAAGCGGCGGTCCGGAACGGGGCGGGCCTGTATTACGAGGCGTCGGTGGCGGGAGGGATCCCGATCATCAAGGTGTTGAGGGAGGCGTTGATCGGGAACCGGATTGGGCGCCTGTATGGGATTTTGAACGGCACCTGCAACTACATCCTCACCCGAATGAAGGCGGAGCGCGCGGAATTCGGAGCGGTGCTGGCGGATGCGCAGCGGCTGGGATATGCGGAGGCGGACCCGGGATTGGACGTGGACGGCTACGATGCGCTCCACAAGGCGGGCATCCTGGCTTCGCTGGCACACGGTTTCTGGGTGGACGTGGAGGATGCCGCGGTGGAGGGCATTCGGAATGTGACGCCCTTGGACATGCAGTTTGCCGGGCAGTTGGGCTACACGATCAAGTTACTGGCGGCGATCAAGTCGATGGGAGGGACGTCGGCTGGGGGGCGTCGGCTGCGTGGGGGCAAGTCCGGCGCCTGCATTAGCGTGTCGGTGTGCCCGACCCTGGTCCCGAACAGTCACGTCATGGCGAGCGTGGGCGATGTGTTCAACGCGGTCTATGTGCGCGGCGACATTGTTGGAGACACGCTCTACTACGGTCGCGGGGCGGGTCGGGATGCGACGGCGAGCGCGGTGTTGAGCGATCTGGCGGACGCGGCGCTGGACTTGGACTGTGGGGGCAAGGACCGGATGCCACCCTTCGTGCCGCACGAGCGCCATGGAACGGTGATGGCGCCGGGCGATGTCGTTTCCAGCCATTACCTCCGCTTGGAGGTGACGGACCGGCCGGGTGTGCTGGCGCGGATCGCGACCGTGCTGGCGAGGAACAAGATTGGGATTTCCTCGGTGATCCAGCCGGAGGCGCATGAGGGCCGGAGCGTGCCATTGATCCTTATGCTGCATGATGCGCCGCGACGGTCGGTGGACCGGGCGCTGGCGGTGATCCGGCGGTTGCCGGTCGTGAAGGCGGAACCGGCATTGTTCCGCGTTGAGAATTTCGATTGAAACCCGGATGGACCCATTGAAC
>JBBQIU010000893.1:0-1843 GCA_038325245.1 Verrucomicrobiota bacterium | reverse complement strand
ACCGCGGGTTCGGAGTGAATCCGGTGTCCCCGTTCCGTTCCCAGGGCCGACTGTCCACCAACGCGTCGCGCCCCCTTCCGATCAGCGTCCGGATCGCCAGCGAATCCTTGGTATCATTCAGGTCCCCCAACAGAATGACATTCGCCCGGGGCGACTCCCTAAGTCGCGCGTCGATCTTCTCACGCAGGATTCGCGCCTCCTCCCGCCGCATCTCCGCCTCGTCCGCCTGCGCCGAAACCCGGCGCGACTTCAAGTGCGCCACGAATACCGTCAGCACGTAGTCCGGCCCAATCCGGATGTCCACTTCCAGAAATCCCCGGCTCACCGAAAATCTGCGACCGGACAACAAATACGAATCCCGCGTGTGCGGACGTCGCGCGATGATCGGATATCGGCTGATCAAGGCGACCTGAATGTTGGTGTCGAAACCCTGTACCCATTCCCGATGCGGGTACTTAAGTCCCAATGCCTCAGTGCGCCCGCAGAGCTCATCCAATGCCGCCTCACCCGCGATTTCCTGAAGCGCCACCACGCCTGCCCCCACCTCCTTCAACACGCTGGCGACCTTGACCTTCGATGTCTCCGACTTCGCCTGCCGCGTCCCAGTCGAAGCCAGAACGTAGTTCTCCACGTTGTAGGTCGCGAGGATCACCCGACCCTCGGCCGCGCCCAACTCCCACGTTCCTGCCACCGAGAGTATCAATCCCCAGATCCATCGCGTCCCATACATACGTGATAGCCTGCCGCCCTTCCCTTCTCCCTCAAGCCCGATCAGGCGACGAATCGACCCAAATCAGGAATCTGCGGAACGCCCACCCTCGTTGGCACGAATTGTGCCTCTTGCCCGACGTGGGGGTCCCGCCCAACACTTCGCCCATGGCAGCTTCCCAGGGTCGCATCCTCATCGCCGATGATCAGGCCGACGTCCTCGCTGCCCTCCGCCTCCTCTTCAAAGGAGAAGGTTTCGAAACGGAAACGGTCCAATCCCCTTCCGCCGTCCTCGAGAGCCTCGGACGCCGCGATAGCGACATCCTACTCATGGACCTCAACTACACCCGTGACACGACCTCCGGTCAGGAAGGCCTCGAACTCCTCGATCGACTGCGTGCCCTCGACAATACCCCCGCCGTCGTCGCCATGACCGCCTGGGGCTCCGTCGACCTCGCCGTCGAAGCCATGCGTCGCGGCGCCCGCGACTTCATCCAAAAACCCTGGGAGAATGCCCGCGTCATCACCATCGTCCGCAACCAGATCGCTCTCCGCAGATCCGAACGCCAAGGCGAATGCCTCCTCGCCGAGAATGAAATCCTCCGCGGCGCCGGTCCCAAACTCATCGCCACCTCCCCCGCGATGCAACCCGTCATCGAACTCATCCACCGGGTAGGACCCTCGGACGCCAACATCCTGATCACCGGCGAAAATGGCACCGGAAAGGGCGTCGTCGCCCGCGCCATCCACGCCGTCTCCGCCCGCGCATCCAAGTCCCTCGTGACCGTCAATATGGGCGGCATCACTGAATCCCTTTTCGAGAGCGAACTCTTCGGCCACGTCAAAGGCGCCTTCACCGACGCCAAATCGGACCGCGTCGGCCGTATCGAACTCGCCGAAGGCGGAACCCTCTTCCTCGACGAAATCGCCAACCTCGCCCTCGGCCAGCAGGCCAAACTCCTCCGCGTGCTCGAAACGGGCGAATACGAACGAGTGGGCTCCTCCCGCACCCAGAAGGCCGACGTCCGCCTTCTGACCGCCACCAACGCCGACCTTCACAAGGAGGTTGACGCCGGACGTTTCCGCCAGGACCTGCTCTTCCGCCTGAACACCATCGAGATTCACCTCCCCCCAC
>JBBQIU010000892.1:0-1843 GCA_038325245.1 Verrucomicrobiota bacterium | reverse complement strand
CACTTCTCGTCCGGAGATGCCTTTCGAAGCCTTCGCGTCGATTCGCCCCTCGGCCGTGTCTTTGTGGAGTACGCGTCCAAGGGTCAACTCGTGCCCGACGAGCCGACGATCGAGTTGTGGACGCAATCGGTGCACGGGCTCATTGCCAACGGGCGTTTCAATCCGGACGCGGACACCCTGATCCTCGACGGGATTCCACGGAATCCCCGTCAGGTGCAGATCATGGGGGAGCTCATCGAGGTGAAGGCGATCCTCGATCTCTTCTGTCCCGTCATCGATAAGCTGGTGGTTCGCCTCCAGCGTCGGGCCTTGAAGGAGAATCGGCTGGATGACGCCAACATCGAGGTGATCCGAAACCGGCTGGAGACCTACAAGCTCGAGACGCGTGCGGTGCTGGATTGCTACCCCGATACCCTGATTCACCTGATCGATTCGACGCAGGAACCCATGCTGGTCCTGCTCGACATCGTCAAGATCCTGGCGCGCCTCCGGAAACCCGCGATCAGCGACGGGGGCACCACGTTTTACGCGCCCAACGGAAATTCGCCGGAATACTCGGTCACCGTATCGACGGCGCTGGCCGACTGAGGTGGCAGGACGTGTCTCCACCCACCATGGCCGGCACCCGTCCGCGTCTCGTCTTCATGGGCACGCCTGAGCTGGCCCGGACGGTCCTTGCCGCCCTGGCCGGGGATTCCCGATGGGAGATTCCGATGGTCGTGGCCCAGCCCGACAAGCCTGTGGGCCGGGGGCTCCAGTTCCAGGCTCCGCCGGTAAAGCGCGAGGCTCTCGAACGCGGCTTGGCGATCTGCCAGCCGGCCCGGGCGCGGGATCCGGATTTTATCGCATCGCTTGCGGCCCTGGCGCCGGACGTGGTCGTCGTGGCCGCGTACGGACAAATCCTGCCGTCGTCGGTCCTCTCCATTCCCAGGTTCGGCTGCCTCAACATCCACACATCGATCCTTCCCCGCTGGCGTGGCGCGGCCCCCATTCAGTGGGCGATTCTGGAGGGAGACGCCGAGACGGGAGTCACGATCATGCGTATGGATGCCGGGTTGGACACGGGGGAGATGATCGCGATCGAGCGGACTTCCATCGGTCCGCAGGATACAGGTCAGACCCTGCATGATCGGCTGGCGGACTTGGGTGCGGGCCTGATAGGCCGGATTCTTCCGGACTGGTTTGCGGGAGGCATTGAAGCGGTCCCCCAGCCGGCCAACGGCGTGACCTACGCGCGCAAATTGACCAAGGAGGATGGGCGACTGAATTGGACGATGCCCGTTGAGGCGATCGACCGGAAGATTCGGGCACTGACTCCCTGGCCCGGTGCGTTCACCACCCTCCCCGGCGACGGGGGTGTGACTTCGTTGCTGAAGATCTGGGAGGCCCATCCGTTGGGTTCATCCGACTCAGCGACGGCGGTGCCCGGGGAGATCCTTATCGCCTGCGGCGATGAACTGGTCATCGCCGCAGGGGACGGACGTGGCGCCTTGAAGGTGGTCTCCCTTCAGAGGGAGGGTCGCCGCCGCATGTTGGCCCGGGAGTTCCTGGCGGGAGGTGCGCTTCGAGCGGGCATGCACCTGGGCATGGATTCAGGGGAGTCGGGCCGCCTGCTGGATGGCGGGGCGTGAGGGTTTGCCGGCGAGTTCTTTGAGGGTGTCCGCCGCCTGGATGGCGTGGGTGGGATGGAACTTCGGGTTCAGGCTGAGAGCCTGATACAGGTACTTCCGTGCGGCGGGGAAGTCCCCGAGCTTGGCGTGAATCATGCCTGCGTGGAAAAGGATGGTGGCATCCGGTGTCTTCCATTTCAGAGCCTTTCGCACGGTCGCCTGCGCCTGCTCGA
>JBBQIU010000891.1:0-1847 GCA_038325245.1 Verrucomicrobiota bacterium | reverse complement strand
GTGGGAATCTGGAGTCGGTACTTTGGGATGACATCGCGCGGTTGGGATTGTCGGGAAGGGCGTGGTTGACCCCGTACTGCCGGGACATGCCGGGGGCGATGAACGCACTGGATTGCCTGGTCCATCCGCAGGTGGCGACGGATGCGTTTCCGACGGTCATCCTGGAGGCCATGGCGTGTGGGCGGCCGATCGTGGCGACGCGCTGCGACGGGGCGCCTGAGCAGTTTGAGCAGGGTGTCCACGGTTTGCTGGTACCGATGGAGGATATTGCGGCGCTCGGGGATGCGATGGGTCGGTTGGCGGTGGACGAGGGGCTTCGCGAGGGGCTGGGTTCCCGCGGCCGCGAGCACGTCCTGAAGCATTTCACGCTGGAACATTTGGCGGAGCGCGTGCTGGCCGTGTATCGGGAGCTTTGGTAGAAACCTGCTTTCCACGAGCATGGCCGAGAACCTTCCTACCTATTACACCGGCCTGGCGCCCTTCCGTGAGACGTTTCAGGGACGGGTGCCGATCCTTACGTTTCACAAGTTTGGGGAACGTCCCCGGGGCGTGCGGTTGCGGGGCATGTACCTGCCGACGGCACTTTTTGAGCGGCAACTTCGGGAGTTTCGCGATGCCCGGTATCAGTCGGCCCCGGTACCGGGGAGTTGGGAGCCGCCGTCCGGCGCCCGTGTGGCCCTGACGATCGACGACGGATTCCGGAGCGTGCATCAGGAGGCGATGCCGGTTTTGGCGAAGATGGGATTTCACGCGACCCTTTACCTCGTGGCGGATCGGTTGGGTGGCTGGAATGACTGGGAAATGCAGCAGGGCGAGGCGCGGGCACCGCTGATGACAATGAGCGAGATTCGCGAGTGGATCGCGGCGGGGAACCGGGTTGGGGCCCATTCGATGACCCATCCATGGCTGACACGGATTCCGTTGGAGCGCGCCCGGGAAGAAATTCGGGCGAGTCGGCGCAAGCTTGAGGATGTGTTGGGCGTCGGGGTAACGGACTTTTGCTATCCGTACGGGGACTGGAACGAGGCGGTCCGGGGCGAGGTGGTGGAGGCGGGCTACGGGACGGCCGTGACGACGAATTTCGGCACCAATGCGCCCGATGCGGACTGGTGGGGGTTGTGCCGGATCACGGCGCGCTATCCATCGCGGAGTGTGCGGGGAATGCGGTCGTGGTGGCGATCGCTGTGGAGCTAAGAATCAGGGATCAAGCTTCGTATCCACGATCACGGCGAGATCCAGGAAGACCTGTCGGCCGAGGAACGATTCGAGATCCTTACGGGCGGCGACGCCGATTTCACGAATCTTGCGTCCGCCGGCGCCGATGAGCATGCCCTTGTAACGTTCGACGGCGACGAGTATGGCGGCCTTGACGTGGATGAAGGACTTGCCATCGCGTCCGGTGCGATCCTCGACCTGATCGAGTTCAATTGCGGTGCGGTAGGGGACTTCGTCCTCGGTGAGGAGGTAAACCTTTTCGCGGATGACTTCAGCGACGCGAAAATCGCGGTGGACGTTGGTGATTTCGCCGGGCCCGTAGAGGGCCGGTCCGGTGGGAAGCAGAGGGGCGAGGGCGTCGAGGAGGACGTTCAGGCCAAGTCGGGTATGGGCGGAGGTGTCGACGACGTCATGGTAGGAGGACCTGCGGGCGAACCAGGCGTCGCGATGGGGGCGTCGGCGGAGGTCGGCCTTATTAAGGCAGAGAAGGCGAGGTTGGGAGACAGAGGCGAGGGCCTCGATCACCATTTCGTCTTCGCGGCCGATGGGGCGGGAGGGGTCGACGACATGGACGACGGCATCGATACCTTGGAGGGCGTTGCGGGCGCGTTCGTGGAGACGATCCACGAGGT
>JBBQIU010000890.1:0-1853 GCA_038325245.1 Verrucomicrobiota bacterium | reverse complement strand
TCGTCCGGACCCATATTAACGGTGAAGCGTGTTCTCGCGTACCCTGATCCTCTCACCCACCCCGAGCCCCAGCGCAAAGGGAAAGGCGGGCATTTCCTGTCATGGATCGGTAAAACCCGCCCGAACAGCCCGCGTCCCCGGGTTCGGGAGGGGGAAAATCTCCCGCAACTCAACGGGCGGCATCTGCGTCTTGTCGAAGGTTGCAGTTCGTCCCGTGAAGCGGATGCTGACAGTCCATCGCTCGCCGGACGACGCCTCGGCCCAAACTCATGAATATCCTCCAACCGTTCCCCGGCCGCCCCCGAGCCTCCCACGCGGCCCGCCTCTCGCCGGGAGCGTTCACCCTCATCGAGCTGCTGGTTGTCATCGCGATCATCGGCATCCTGGCGTCCCTGCTGCTCCCTGCCCTGGGTGGCGCCAAGCGCAAGGCCAAGGCCATTCAGTGCCTCAACAACGAGCGCCAGCTCACGCTGGCGCTGGGGATGTACGCCGACGACCACGAGGACCACTTCCCCCCGCGTCGTGAGCCGCCGCGAGCCTGGCCCTGGGCCTTGCTGTCCTACTACCAGGACCCTGCCGTGGTGACCTGCCCCGCGGACAAGTTCCCGCTGATCTCCTTCCTTGTGGACGCCACCAACAGGCTCGGGTTTCGGCGCAGCTTCGTCATCAACGGGTTCAACGACTACTTCCGGTCCAATCTCAGCCCCGAGGACTACCAGAAGCATCGCCAATGGGAGTGGCCCACGGGCATGAAACGGGATGCCGTGCCCCAACCCTCCGATACGGTCGCCTTCGGCGAGAAACGCACGGGCTCCCCGCATGTCCACATGGACTTCGACCAGGGCCGGGGGAACGACATCGAGGAGATCGCCCAGAACCGACACACGGCCAACGAGGCAGGGCGGGCGGGAGGTTCCAACTTTGCGTTCATCGACGGCAGCGTCCGTTTCCTCAAGTTCGGGGCCTCGATGAGTCCGTTGAACCTTTGGGCGGTGGTCGATGAGTGGCGCAACGCCGCCGTGAAGCCGGATGATCTGGTCTCGAAGACTCCCTGAGATCTCTGCCTGTTCCGCCATGAATTCCCGTGTCCGCTGGCTGATCGTGATGCTTGGCTTCACGTTGATCCTTGCCCGCCCTCCCACGGCGTGCGCGGCGGCCTCAGTGGCGGCTGGCAGGGTGGTCATCAACGAGGTGATGTACCATCCACCCGATGATCGCGACGAAATGCAGTGGGTGGAGCTCTGGAACCCGGGCACCCAGGACCAGGACCTGACCGGATGGTCGTTCCGCAAAGGAATGGCCTATGCTTTCACGAACCCCGTCGTCCTTCCTGCGGGCAAGTTCCTCGTCGTCAGCCGTGACCGCGTCGCCTTCCGCGTCCGCTACGGCAACGAGGCGCCCGTGGTCGGCGACTTCGAGGGCCACCTGAGCCACGGCGGGGAGCGACTCGAACTCACCGATCGCGAAGGTCTTACGGTGGATTCGGTCAAGTACGGTGACGCGGCGCCCTGGCCGGCGTCCCCCGATGGACTTTCCTCCTCGCTCGAACGGATCACGGCCGCCGGGAGTGGGGATGACCCGGCAAACTGGGCTCCTTCCCAATTGCCACCGCGCCGCCAACCATCTGGCACGCCGGGACTTCCGAACCAGGCTGCCCGCCGGAACCTCCCTCCGATCATCCGCGACGTGCAGTTCACCGTGGGTGCTCCGGGCGCACCCACGCGCGTCACCGCCCGCGTCCAGGATCCGGACGGCCTGCGAGCAGTGCAACTGATCTATCGCTCGAGGGTCCTGCGCTCCGCAGGCGAGGCCACCGCGAAGGACAACTCCTCACCCCGGCCCGTCGCCCTGTC
>JBBQIU010000889.1:0-1869 GCA_038325245.1 Verrucomicrobiota bacterium | reverse complement strand
CGATTGCAGAACCGTCGGCGACGGGTGTGACACGACCGGTGGCATCAATGTCGACGATGCCCGGAGGTTCGGCCGACCAACGAACCTCTCGGGTGACGTCCCGGCTCTCACCGGCGGTCGCCAGAAGTTGCTGGCGCGCATCACGGGTGCGAAGGACGAGGTCGGTGGCGTCGGAGCGAAAGTGAACCACCAGGCTGGCGTGGGTCGAGGAGCCACTGAGGGCGAGGAGAAAGAGCGCGAATGCGGCGCAACGGAAACGTGGTCCCAGGGGAAGGCAATCGGGGGGCGGGCGATTCATGGGAGATTGTCCGTCATCCCACGAGTTCCCTCATCGGCTGGAGGCCGTTGTCGACGAGAAATTGCGGGCGACCGGAAAAGTCCGGGAGAGTGACCTTGTTCACATCGATGCCGAGGCAGTGATAAAGGGTTGCGTGGACCTCGCCAAAGTAGACCGGGCGGGAGGCGGCTTCGCCACCGAGACGATCGGTGGAACCAATGACCTGCCCGTGGCGCATGCCGCCGCCGGCGAGGAGCGCGCAACTGACCCGGGGCCAATGGTCGCGTCCGCCATCCTTGTTGATCGTGGGCGTGCGGCCGAACTCGCCCCAGACGATGACGCTCACATCGCGGTCGAGGCCCCGCTGGTGGATGTCCTCAAGAAGGGCACTGAGGCCCTGGTCGAGGAGGGGAAGATCCTGGCGGAGCGCACCGAAATTATCTCCATGATGGTCCCACCGGCTGAAGGCGAGCGTGACGCAACGGGCGCCGGCTTCGACGAGGCGTCGTGCGATGAGGAACTGCTCCATCAACTTGGGCCCTCCGTCGTCCCGATTGCGCGGATCTCCCTTGCCGTAGCGTTCGACGAGTTTGGGGTCCTCCTTCTTGAGGTCGAGCGCCTCGACCAGCTTGCTGGACGTAAGAATCCCGAAGGCCTGCTGGGTATAGGCGTCCAAGCCGGCAATCATGTCCGAGGCATCGATGTCGCGGCGGAAGCCGTCAAGCGATTGAAGCAGTGCGCGCCGGTCAGCGAGGCGGTCGAGCGTGATCCCGTTGAGGATCATGTCGTCCTTGCCGGCGCCCTTGTTGATCTCGAAGGGGGAACAAGCGGAGCCCAGGAAACCGGCGGTGCCATTGTCCGACCACGGGACGTGTCCCATCTTCGGGGCCAGTCCGACGAATGCCGGAACCGAGGGATCCCCGGAGCCCTGGAGCTTGCCGAGGACGGACCCCATGGCGGGCCAACCGCCGGGCGGCTGATTCCGAGGGTGCCGGCCGGTGTGGCAGGTGATGGCGTCGTGCCGGTCCTCGGCGCCGACCATCGATCGGATGAGGGTGTATTTGTCGGCGAGTTGGGCGAGGCGCGGAAGGTGTTCGCAGATTTCGATGCCGGGGACGTTGGTTGGGATGGGCTTGAACTCACCACGAATCTCCGCCGGGGCGTCCATGCGAAGATCGAACATGTCCTGGTGGGAGGGGCCACCGGGAAGAAAGATCATAATGATCGCCTTGTGGGGCTGGCCGGCGGAACGGACGCCCGACAACGCCTCGGCCTGGAGCAACTGGGGCAGCGCCAGCCCGCCGAGGCCAAGGGTTCCGATCTTCAGGAAGTTTCGTCGGGAAACGCCGTCGCAATACCCGGAACGAGGGGGCTTGGGGCCTAATAGGGTGAGCATGACGAATGGACCGGGTTCAGATTTGTCATCTTATGCCCGAGTCCGATGGGCCTTGGGAAGTGCCGATTTTGGAACCTGAACGCGTCCCAGGACGCGCCCTTCGAGAACCAGGGGTCCAGAACCTGAAGGTGTTTGGCGAAAACCAGTTTCCTTCTCTGCGCTCTCTGCGTTCTCTGTGGCCTAAATCCAAACGGAC
>JBBQIU010000888.1:0-1881 GCA_038325245.1 Verrucomicrobiota bacterium | reverse complement strand
GCTGAAGGATCTGCACGAAGCTCGCAACCCGCAGGTCGGACTGCCGGAGAGTCTCGCGGACGTGGAGTTCGCGGTGGATGTCTATTTCCCGGCGGCGGCCCCCGGCGTTGAGGACGTCCTGCGCGGATGGGCGGCGCATTCAAAGGGACGCAACCGACTCTGGCTCGATGGCCATGTGGCGTGGTCCCGGGATCCGCGACTTCGGTAGGGCGACGCGGGGTCAACCCGACGCGGAGTTGACGATCACCCCGGTGAGGCGTCCCCTCTGTGTCCATGAAACCGTTCCGAAGTCTGCTGAAGGCGGCGTGCATCGGTTGGCTGGCCACGGCAGTGGCCGCCGCCGCCGATCCTGATGGCCGCGCGAATCTGGCGTCCCAGAAACTTCTGCCTTCCGGTCCGGGATTGGCGGCGGCGTTTCCCGGCGATGCGGATTTGACCTCCCACCGGGACGTGATCTTCGCGGATTCCTTCGAGCAGGGGGCGCTTGGCGTCGGATGGGATGAAGTGGGAAACAAGGGCGGGAAGGTGCTGAGTCTCGTGAGTCCGGGGGAGGGGGCTCCGGTCGGCCTGGGGCGGCGTTGCCTGCGTGCGGAGGCGCACTTGGGGCAGGACACCGGCGGCGGTTTAACCCGCTGGTTCGAATCGGCGGACACGCTCTTCATCCGTTTCTACACGCGCTTTGACGAGGACTGCGATTACGTGCACCACTTCGTGACGTTACGGGCGAACAAGTCCCTGACGGGTCGCGACCGTTGGAGCGGATTTGGGGGGGCTGGCCTGAAGCCGGAGGGATCGGAACGGTTCTCCACGGCGATCGAGCCCTGGGGAAACTGGGGGCGGAACGCGCCGCCGGGCCGCTGGAATTTCTACAGTTACTGGCACGAGATGGACGTCTCGCGGGACGGCAAATACTGGGGAAACTCATTCGGGGTGCCGGAGGCGCCCGAGATTCCCCGGGGGAGCTGGATCGGGGTGGAGTTCATGCTGAAACACAACACCCCGGGCAAGGCGGATGGGGAACAGGCGTTCTGGATCGACGGCGCGCTGCAGGGACATTGGAAGGGAATCCATTGGAGGAAGGCGCCGGAATTGCGCGCCAACGCGCTGACCCTGGAGAGCTACATCACCGATCGCTGGACGAAGCATCCCGTGAATGGGGCGTCGTTCGACAATGTGGTAATCGCCCGGCGGTATATCGGGCCGGTTCAGTGAGCTCCATTCGATGACAAGAAAAGGGCGCCCCGTTGTCGGAGCGCCCAATCTGACAAGGAAATGACGGCTGCGTCCTTCCGTTCTAGCTTCTGAAGGAAGTTACTCCTTGGGAAGCACCACGGAATCAATCACGTGAATGACGCCGTTCGAGGCGATGATGTCCGTCTTCACCACCTTCGCATTGTCGACCATCACCGATCCGTCCTTCACCTGGATGGTCAGCTCCTGACCCTGGACGGACTTTACCTTGCCGGGCTTCACGTCGGCCGCTTTCACGCTGCCGGAGACGACGTGGTACTTGAGGATCGCCGCGAGCTTGGCCTTGTTCTCAGGTTTGAGAAGCGTCTCGACCGTGCCAGCCGGAAGCTTGGCGAACGCCTCGTCCGTGGGCGCGAACACCGTAAACGGCCCGGGGCTCTGCAGGGTCTCCACAAGACCCGCCGCCTGAACGGCTGCGACGAGGGTCTTGAATTGCCCGGCTTCGACGGCGACGCCGACGATATCCTTCGACTTCTTATATTCGGCGCGGGCGACGCCCACGAGTGCTGCCACGGCCAGAACGGCTGCCATCATCAAGGTTTTTTTCATGATCAATTCGACTGATTTAGGTTGGATCTCTGTTTTGTCCCGGACACTTCACGAGCCGCGGACTCCCACCAAGATGACGCG
>JBBQIU010000887.1:0-1887 GCA_038325245.1 Verrucomicrobiota bacterium | reverse complement strand
GCAGAGGAGTGGATCGAACCGTTGGCGACCGCCATGGCCCAGGCGGATCCCTTGGTCCCTTTCGAAATCTCGACCTCTTGTCCGCATTGCGGAAATGACGTCGAGGTGCCGGTCGACCTCGAAGCCGCCGCACTCCAGCGTTTGGCGGTACATCGCCGCCGCGTGCTTCTCGAGGTTCACGAGTTCGCCCTTCGGTACGGTTGGACAGAGGAAGCGGTCTTGAAAAGCCCGCCGTCGCGCCGGGTGGAGTACCGCCGGCTCGCCGATGCCGACGAAAGGAAGCGACCGTGAGTGCTTACTTCGACCGATTGATCCGCCAGAGCGGACTCCAGGTGGGGGAGACGCTCCCAGTCCTGCACTCCCTGCACTCCCGTCCCCCGAGTCCGACGCCGGGCGGGAGAGGCACCCATTCGCCGACGGGGACCGAGCCCGACGCCGAGCCTGGGTTGGAGTCATTCACGATCCATGAGGAGACCGTCGATGCCTCGGCACCCCGGACGCCAGCCCCCGATGGCATCCAGCCAACGGCGCCCGCGTGGACACCCTCACGGCCATCGGAGCACCGCATCGGCCCCGTCCTGCCAGCCATCGACCCCTCCCGCATCCCCAACGCCGCGGACGCGGGCCCATCGGACACCGCTGCCGCACGGGCCGGCATCGCGGTGACCCGGATCGAGAGCGCAGGGCCGGCCGAGTCGAACCTTGCCGAGGTCGTTCCATCGAAGGATGGGAGCGGGGAGTCCTCGCTCGGCGCCTCGGATTCAAGTACGCCGGGCATCACGTCCGCCGCGAACGGTATTCCACCGGAGCTTCTGGAATCCGTGATGCGCTGGATCGCCTCCGCGACCTCGCCGGAACGCGTGTCAAAACCGGCGGGCGAACCGTCCCCGGAACGACCTGCTTCATCGCTGGAGACGCCACCACTACCGGCCGCCGCGGACATGGCAGCCCACCCCGATCCACTCCCATGGAGTGGCGTCCCGGACCGCCTGATCACGATGACCGAGGAAGTCCTCGCGGCGCCCGCCGAAGCGGTGCCCCCTCCGTCGCCGCGTTCACCACGCCCCGATCCCCAACCCGCGGCGCCCGGGCCCGTGCATGTTTCGATCGGGTCGATCCTCGTTCGGGTGGACGCTCCGCCGGCTTCGCCCGTGTCCGTGGGCCCTCCGGCCCGGCCTTCGTCTCCGCGCCCCGCGCCGCCGATCCCCGCCCGTTCGGGCGGGGGCGGTTCAAGGCGACTGCGCCGCCATTATCTCGTGCCTCACTGAACCAACATGGCCCTTGCCAATTCCAGCCTCGCCATTGGCGCCGTGACCCGACTCCTGGCGGACCACTTGAACCGGCGCACCAACTACCCGATCAACACGGGCCGGCCCGAGGATTCCGCCGCCGTTCAGACGCGCACGCTCAACCTGTTTCTGTACGAGGCCGTTTTCGACCCCAGCCTCAAGAACCATCCGCTGGCCGAAGGCCAACGCCCGCCGTTGTGGCTGACCCTCAAATATCTGCTCACTGGCTTCGACCAGACGGGCAACAGCGATACGGCCGATGCCCACGAAGTCCTCGGCCAGGGAGTCGGGGCCGTGCAGGAACTGGCCTTTCTCGGCCTCGACAGCGACGTTGCCCCAGCGGTGCGAAGCGCGCTGGAAGACAACCCCGAGCCGCTGAAGTTGACCTTCGACGAGTGTTCGGTGGATCTGCTGAACAAGATCACCCAGAGCTCCGATGACGAGTACCGGCTGTCGATCGCGTTCAATGTGCGTCCGGTGATGATCGTCCCGCCCGAACGCCCGTCCTTCAGCCTGCTGGTGGGTGTGGACTACTCGACGGCTTCGACGTCGCTTTCCGGCGCACCCGTGGGCATCGATGTTCTCGCCTCCCTGGGTC
>JBBQIU010000886.1:0-1893 GCA_038325245.1 Verrucomicrobiota bacterium | reverse complement strand
GGTAGCCTCGCCGGCGGCGCCCCCCTCTCCCCCGCCGTGCGCCGCTTCATGGAACCGCGCTTCGGCGCCAACTTCCGCCGCGTCCGCGTCCACACCGACACCAAGGCGGCCGCCTTCAACGCCCGGCTCCAGGCGCGCGCCTTCACCGTCGGCGAACACATCTTCTTCGGCCCCGGCCAATTCGATCCCGAGAGCGGCCAGGGCCGCGAACTGCTCGCCCACGAACTCACTCACACCATCCAGCAGGGCGCCGCCCCCAGGACCCGGCCGGACGCCCCCGTCGCCCAGCGCACGCCCGTCCACGCCCAACGCCTCGGGCTCTCCGACGCCCTCGATTACTTCGCTGAACGCGCCAACGTGATTCCCGGATTCCGGATGTTCACGATCATTCTCGGGGTGAATCCGATCAACATGGGCCGGGTCGACCGCTCCCCAGGAAACATTCTCCGCGCCCTCATCGAATTCCTCCCAGGCGGCTCCCTCATTACGCAGGCCCTCGACAACCACGGCGTCTTCGTCCGCGTCAGCGCCTGGGTCGCGCAGCAGCTCGCCACGCTCGGCATGGTCGGCAGTTCCATCCGCCAAGCCGTCTCCGACTTCCTCGATTCCCTGAGCTGGACCGACATCTTCGACCTCGGCGGCGTGTGGAACCGGGCCAAACGCATCTTCACCGAGCCCATCGACCGGATCCTCTCGTTCGCCGGCGGTCTCGTCTCAGACATCCTCGGCTTCATCAAGGACGCGATCCTTCGTCCCCTGGCCCGCCTCGCCGAAGGCACCCGCGGCTACGATCTGCTGAAGGCAATCCTCGGCGAGGACCCCGTCACCGGCGACCCCGTCCCACGCACTGCCGAAACCCTCATCGGCGGGTTCATGAAGCTCATCGGCCAGGAGGAGGTCTGGCAGAACATCCAACGCTCCCGCGCGATTCCGCGGGCGTGGGCGTGGTTCCAGGGCGCGCTCGGGGAACTCATGGGATTTGTCCGCCAGATCCCGGGCCTCTTCATCGCGGCGTTCGAGTCCCTCACGATCACCGACATCATTCTCGTGCCCCGCGCCTTCGCGAAGGTGACCTCCGTCTTCGGTGGGTTCATCGGCCAGTTCATCAGTTGGGCCGGCAACACCGTCTGGAACCTGCTTCAGATCATCTTCGAAGTGGTCGCCCCGGGTGCGATCCCCTACATCCGCCGGGCCGCTGGCGCCTTCCGCACCATTCTCAATAATCCGATCGGGTTCGTCGGCAACCTGGTCCGCGCCGGGATCCTCGGCTTGCGCCAGTTCGCCGGGAACTTCCTCACCCATCTCCGGGCCTCCCTTATCGGCTGGCTCACCGGCTCCCTCGCCGGTGCCAACATCTACATTCCGCAGGGCTTCAACCTGCAGGAGATCATCAAGTTCGTCCTCAGCGTCCTCGGCCTCACCTGGCAGAACATCCGCACCAAGCTCGTCCGCGTCGTCGGCGAACCCGCCGTGCGCGCGATGGAGACGGGGTTCGATCTCGTGGTCACGCTCGTGACCCAGGGCCCCGCCGCCGCGTGGGCCCAGATTGTGGAAGGCATCACCAACCTCCGCGAAATGGTCATGGAACAGGTCATGACCTTCGTCCGAGACCGCATCGTCCAAGCCGCCATCACCCGCCTCGTCACCAGCCTCAATCCCGCCGGCGCCTTCATCCAGGCCATCCTCGCCATCTACAACACGGTGATGTTCTTCATCGAACGGCTCCGCCAGATCGCCCAGGTCGCGATGTCGTTCATTGACGCCATCTCCGCCATCGCCTCGGGCGTCATCGCCGCCGCCGCCAGCCGTGTCGAACGTACCATGGCGGGCCTGCTCACCCTGGTGATCAGCTTCCTGGCCCGCATCGTCGGTCTCGGCCGCGTCTCCGACGCC
>JBBQIU010000885.1:0-1895 GCA_038325245.1 Verrucomicrobiota bacterium | reverse complement strand
GTCACCCCGTATTACAAACTCGACGCCGCCGAAGTCATCGTCTCCCTCGATTGCGATTTCCTGGGACGCGAGGACGACAGTGCCCGCTTCAATCGCGCCTTTGCCAAAGGACGCAAGGTCACCGGCGCCCACGACACCATGAATCGCCTCTATGTCGCCGAGGCGCTTCTCTCCATCACCGGTTCCAATGCGGACCACCGGCTACGCCTGGCCGCCGGTCAAATCTTCGCCCTCGCTGCCGCCCTCGCCGCCGAAATCCTTCCCGCCGGTGACGCAAAGACCGCCGCCGCCGCCGCCCCCAAGCCTGTCGGCGTCGATGCCCGCTGGATCGCCGAGTGCGCGGCCGACCTGCTCGCCCACAAAGGCAAGGCCGTCGTCGTCGCCGGCTACTCGCAACCGGTTGCGGTCCACGCCATCGTCCACGCCCTCAACGCGGCCCTCGACGCCTTCGGCCGTACCGCCGACCTCAAGGAAAGCACCCGGAACCCGGGTGGTTCCCTCGCCGAACTCGGAACGAGCCTCAATGCTGGACGGGTCGAAACACTGGTCATCCTCGAGGGGAATCCGGTCTACGACGCCCCCGCCGACTTGAACTGGGCTGAGACCCAACGCAAGGCCAGGCAGGTCATCCGTCTTGGCTATTACGAGGACGAAACCGCCGCTCAAACCGACTGGCATCTGCCGTCCGCGCACTTCCTTGAGGCGTGGGGGGATGCCCGCACCAGCGATGGCACCCTCGTCCCGGTTCAGCCCCTGATCGAACCCCTCTTCGGCGGCATCACCGAACTCGAAGTGCTCGCACGGATCGCCGGAGAGACCCCGAACAAACCTTACGATATCGTCCGCGCGACCTACTTCGACCTCGCCAAGACGACCGCGGAAGACGCCTGGGAGCGCTTTCTCCACGATGGGTTCTTCGCCGGAACCGCCTCACCCTCCGTCGTCCCGGACATCGATGCCGCGGCCGTCACCAAGGCCATCCAGGACGCGCCAAAGCATGCTGCGCCGTCCAAGGACGCGCTCGAAGTAGTCTTCCACCGTGACGCCAAGGTCGACGATGGCCGTTTCGCAAACAATGGCTGGCTCCAGGAATTGCCCGATCCCATCACGAAACTTGTCTGGGATAACGCAGCCCTGATCAGTCGGAAAACGGCCGCGGAGTTGGGACTCGCCAATACCGAATTCGTCACCCTGGAAGTCGGAGGTCGCAAGCTCACCGTCCCGATCTGGATCACGCCCGGACTCGCCGATCACACGGTCGGACTCGCCCTCGGATACGGACGCACAAAACCCGGCCGCGTCGCCTGCTTCGAGGGTCACCCGGTCGGCTTCAATGCGGGCGCACTTCGGACCTCCGCGGCGCCCTGGATTGCTCCGGGGGCAAAGGTCACCCCGTCGCGCGGCAATCACGCCTTCGCAACCACCCAAAGCCATTGGGCCATGAGCGGGCGTCCGATCGTTCGCGAGGCGAATCTCGCCCAGTTCCAGAAGAATCCGCTTTTTGCCCGGAACTTCGATCTTGAGGCGCATTCGGGCCACATCCCGAACGCGGAGGACGGACTGCCCGCCCAACTTTACAAGACCCCCTACACGGAGGATCCGAAGCGACAGAAGAGCGACGTCAATCAGTGGGGCATGGTCGTCGACCTCAGCGCCTGCACCGGGTGCGGGGCCTGCGTCATCGCATGCCAGAGCGAGAACAACATCCCTATCGTCGGCAAGGACCAGGTCCTCCGCGGCCGTGAAATGCACTGGCTCCGCATCGACCGCTATTTCACCGGTTACAAGGAGGGTCAGCGGAACAAGCTCATCGCCGACGAGAATCAGTGGAAAGAGGAGTGGATTGACGATCCCCAGGTCGTCAACCAGCCCATGATGTGCCAGCACTGCGAAAA
>JBBQIU010000884.1:0-1902 GCA_038325245.1 Verrucomicrobiota bacterium | reverse complement strand
ATGCCGCCCCACTTGGCGGCGGCCGGCCAGAAATGGCCAAACTCCAGTCGTCCTGGAAGGGCGGCCGACCCGCTAGGACTTCGTAGAGCAACGCCCCCAGTGCGTACACGTCGTCGCGGGTCCGATCTCAGCAGTCCGGTCGGGTCCGGGACAGGCGACGGCCAGCCCGACAGGATTGTCATCAATGCCACCAGCGACGATGACGTGGTGCTCATCGCGGGATCGGCCGGGTCCGGAAGCATTTTTGGGCTGAGCGCCGAGGTTGAATTCCTCGGCAGCGAGTCCGCGAACGATCGCCTTGTCATCAACCTTCTGGCCGGGGACGACGTCCTGGAAGCGTCCGGCCTCGCGGCCGATGTCGTGGGCCTGACTGGCGATGGAGGAGCCAATGATGACATCCTCGTGGGCAGCGACGGCCCGGATACCCTCCTCGGTGAAGAAGGGGACGACGTGCTGATCGGGGGGCTTGGCCTCGATATCCTCGACGGCGGTCCCGGCGACAACATCGTCATCCAGTAACCCGATCTCGAGGCGGCAAGCGTCAGGCTTGGCGGAATCCCTCTGGGTTTATGGCTTGAACACCCCTCCAAATTCGGAGGTCTCGCCTTACCCACAAATGCCCAAGGCCGCCTTCTCTTACTACGCGCCTTCGCGCCTTCGCGTGCGTCAGCCGCCTCAGTGCGGCGGCGCTTTCAGAGCGTCCTGACAGAGCACCACGTGCCGGAGTTCACGCCTCGGCGTCGGTTGGTTCCGATTCCAGGAGGGCGTTGCGTTTGTAGACGGATCGCGACCCGCGCCGGTTGCGACGGATTACAACGAAGATCTCTACGGAATCTGCACCAGCCGCAACGAAGCCTCCTCGAACCACGCCTCCCCGCCCACCGAGCGCAACTCGCAGATCAATTCGACCTCCATCTGCATCTCCCCCAGTTCGAACATAATCTCCAGAGTGGACCAACCATCCCCGTCCAGTGCCCGCAACGGCATCCTGGCCCCCGACAGCCGAAGGCATACCCCACCCCCGTTCGATCCCACCCCCCTTGTCTTCACACGCCCTTCAAAACGGTATCGCCCGGAATCCAACGTCACCCGCGTCCGCCACGAACCCACACCACCCCGCGGATCCGTCGCGATGCGAAGCAATTTCGTGCCATCCACCTCCTCGCGCTCGAACTGCACCGCCTCGCGCGTTCCCCCTGTCACACTCGGCCGCCACCCCGTCACGCGCGCAACCCCCTTCTCGTTGAAGGACAGGGATTCCTGGGGCTCCGCCAACTGCGCCGTGATGCTCCTCGCCCGCTCGCTGATACGCTCCGCGAAATCCGCCACCTCCGCCCGGTGCCACCGCGCCCGATCCGGCGAATACGCCGCCAACGTCGGTTCCAGCTGTCGCGCGAGTTCCCAAAGCCGGTTCGTCAGCTTCTCCTCCAGAAACACCTTCTCCCGCAACGACGCGATCCGCTCCAGGTACTGCTTCCGTCCCTCCTTCGTGCTCGTCACGGCGCGCGCCACAATCCCTTGCATTCCCGGCTGGATTGACGACGACGGACTCGAGCGCCCGACCCCGAATGTCTGATCCAGCCCGTGCGGCAGAAACACCAGCTTGCCCGTCGTCCGGTCATGGAACAGCCGGTAGTTGTTCCGGTTCATCGAGTAACCGTCCCAGTGGCACGTCATCACCTCCAACGCCAGGAATGTCAGAAAGCGATCCATGTCGAGAACCTCGTTCAGGCGGACCCACCGGTCGGCGGGAGAGGATTCGATCGCCGCCTCCAACAACCGGTCCAAATCCTTCCGCGGATCCGGTTCATCCCCGGAATTCACCTCCAATTCTTCCGTCAAATCCTGCACGAAGCCCCCCTCGTACAGGTTTCCGTCCGCGTTCTTGAAGAACCGCCGGAG
>JBBQIU010000883.1:0-1909 GCA_038325245.1 Verrucomicrobiota bacterium | reverse complement strand
AGGGTGTGATCCAGGAGATGGCCGCGCTTCGGGCTCCGGCGGTGACACGGAGGGCGCCAGGATTCGCCGGGTTGGCGCGAACGAGGGAGAACTCCACGCGGGAGGCCAGGGCGCCACGAAGGGTTACGTCGGCGGAGGCGGCCTCGAAGCCGGGCGCGCGGACGCGGACCTGATAGTCACCAGCGGGCAGATCGATGGCCCCGAAGAATCCCGTGGCGTCGGTGAGCACGGAGACCTCCGAGGCGCCGCAGAAGCTGAGGGCGGCACCGTCAATCGGTTTGGCGTCGGTGGATTGGAGGACGAAGCCTTTCAGGTGGCCGGTGCCTGGGTGGGATTTCCACGGGGTGGAAACGGCGGGGGCGGGGGTGGCGAAAGGCGGATTGGTGGCGAAGCGTGACGGTTGCGTGAGGGAGGTCAGGACGTCGGCAAGGGAGGCGTCGAGAGCGGGATTGGCGTAGGAGTAGGCGACCACGCCAACGGCGCGCTCGCCGCGGGGGGAAGGTTGGCGGGCGAGGTGGATCTGGGTGAAGGAGTTCGAGACGGAGTTGAGGTAGAACGCGAGTCCGATCGCTGCACGGCGCCGATACTGGTGGTCCTTGATGAAGATGCTCCAGTTGGCGAGCGCCTGGGGAAACTCAGGTTGGCGGAAGTAGGCCATCGGGATGTTGAAATCGAGAATCCCTTCCTCCATCCAGGCCCGCCAATCCTGGAGGACGTCCGAGAAGGCCGCGGACGCGGGCCACTGGGCCGTCGTCGTGGTGCCGGGCGCGAAGGTGATCGTGGCCGCGGACAACTTGAGGTGCGGCTTCAGAGCGAAGGCGGAGAGGTAGACCTTCCGGACGAGGCTGGTCACCTGGTCACGCCGGAACTGCAACCAATCAGGATCGTTGATCGGAGGCACTCCGGTGCGGTTGAACCGGGTGTTGAATCGCTGAATCGCAACGTCGTTGTAGCCCCATTGGCGGCCGGCATAGCGGACGTAATCCCAGTGCAGTCCGTCGATGTCGTACCGAGTGATGAGGTCCATCGCGACGTTGAAGGTGTGACGCTGGACCTCCGGGTGACCCGGGTCGAAGGCGTAGTTTGCGCCATCCCAGAGATTGCCGGTGTTGTCGCGGGTTAGCCAATCGGGGTGCCTTCGGTAGGGATGATCCGGCTGGGGCGGGAGGGTTGTCCGCTGATTCCAGATGTTGAAGGTGACGATCCACGCGTGGACTTCCAGGCGCGAGCCCTCGCGAACGTCGTGGGCGAGGCCGAGCAGGCGCTGTAGGGGATCGAAGCCGGGGCTGACGTCGGTGGCGCGCGGTTCGAAGCGGCTGTCGTAATAGGCATCACCCCGTTTGCGCACCTCGACGAAGAGCGCATTGAAACCGCCCCGGCGGGCGTCGGCGACGAGTTGGCGGGCCTCGGCGTCGTTACGGAGGGCGGGATGGAAGGTGTCGACCCACAGGCCGCGGAGTTCCTCGGCGGCGTTCGCGGCTGGGGAGGGGAGGAGAAGGAGCAGGACGCCCAGGCGGAGGAGCATGAGGACTTTGCCGGGGGCGGTCATCGGGCGGTCAAGGTGCCCTCCGGGGACGGCGTGGGGCAAGCCGGGTCACAGGCTTCGGGGCCGCAAACGACTATCACGAGGAAATACCGTATCACGCGCGAAGGCGCCAAGTTCGCGAAGGGGAAAACAGTTCATGGGTAGCGGCCACGGTTCGCGAACGGAGCATTGGGACAATGAACCGTGGGGAGAGCCCTCACCCGGTTCCGCATGCGCGGAACCCTGGAGTTTGGCCATTTCTGGCCGGCCGTCCCCAGGCGGGGCGGCATGAGACAGCCCAAGGCGAAGCCCTGATCGCTATACACAACGTGCGTGCAGGGTATTTCCCAATCCCGAAGGGATTGCGTCCCAAAGCCCAGGGTT
>JBBQIU010000882.1:0-1911 GCA_038325245.1 Verrucomicrobiota bacterium | reverse complement strand
GCCTGCCACCTCCACCCCAGCATCCTCCTTCAAGGACCTCAGGATCGCGTCGGCGTCCGTGTTGAACCCGTGGGTGCGGATCTCGGAGACCGCGTCGTCTACGACCGTGCCCAGCGGTTGCCAATTCCCCCCGGCGTCGCGACCCTCGAACCGCACAGTGTTCACCGCTCCCCAGCGTTGCGCGGACGCGTCCAGCACATCCAACATGTCAAGCGCCAACAGTTTGTGGGGAACGGTCAGGTTCACCCCGATGAAGCGCATGGCCGCTGCGCCCGCCAGCGCTTCCTTCAGGGTTTCCGGCCGTACGGCACACGCGACATACCGCCAATCGAGCCCCAACGCGTCGATTCCTGCGTTCTGCATCGCGGGCGACGCGGAATGCCGAACGGGGTGCCCGTACACCGCGCAAAGGCGCGTGGAGGCGAGGATCGGGGCGTGAATTCCGGCCGACATGTGGGGCGGCGTTATAGGCTCCCTCCGAACCACCGGCAAAGGACAATCTTGAATGCAATTGCCGCCAGGACCGTCCAGATCCCAGAGTTCGCTGCGGCTCACCCGGTGACCGACATCGCAACCATGGGTCCTCCCAACCCTCCGAAGCCCCGAAAGGCAGTCTCCCTGTTCCAAGCGGGGATCCGCGTCGCCTTCGCATTCGCATGTGTCCTTCTGACACCGGGTTGCCGGACCTACGCCACCAAGACCGAGAGCGTTCGAAACGCATGGGCCTCCGGCCAGGTGGAACTGGCCCTCAAGACGTTCTCCGACCGCGTGCAAAGCGCCGGGGACGGCCGGGACGGGGTGATCTGGCGCCTCGAAGAGGCCACCGCCCTTCGGGCCGCCGGGCGCTTCGAAGAAAGCAATGCCGGCTTCGAAAAGGCCGAGGCCCGCATGACCGAGTACGCCAGTCGAGCCAACGTTCGCGTCGGAAACGAGGCGATGTCAGCCATCACCACGCCCGCCAATCTTCCGTATGTAGGACGCTCCTACGACCGGATCATGGCATCCACCTACCGCGCCCTGAACTACCTCGCCCTGGGGCGACCAGACGACGCACGTCCCGCCCTCTTCAAAGCTTATCAGTACCAACAGGATGCCGTTGCCGAAAACTCCCGGCGCATCGAACGAGCCCAAGCCGACGCCGCCAGCAGTTCCCACGCCGCCACCGTCCAGCGCACCCAGTCCAACCCCCAGTTTCAGCGTCAGATCGACACCCTCTACAAGCCGGTCGAACAACTCCGCCCCTACGCCGAGTACGTGAACCCCTTCACCGTCTGGCTTGACGGCGTTTTCTTCCTCGCCCAGGCCCAGGATTTCTCGGACCTCGAACGCGCCCGGATATCGCTCCAACGCGCCCTCTCGTTCGCACCGGACAATCCCTTCCTACGCGCCGACTTGGAGGCCGCCGAACGCCGCCTCAAGGGAGGCCCGCCCGAGCCGGTCACCTATGTGGTCTTTGAATCCGGGCTCGCCGTCATCCGCCGGCAGGAGCGGATCGATATCCCGATCGTCTTCGCTAACGTCTCTTACATCGGTTCCGCATGGCCCGTCCTCCAACCGCGCGGCGGCAATGCCCTAACCCTGGCCGCCGACGCCGGGGGATACCGGTTCAACACCGCCCCGGTCGCCAATCTGGATCGCGTCATCGCGAGGGACTTCGAGGACGAGAAGCCCGCCATTATCATCCGGACCCTCATCTCGACCCTCGCCAAGGGCGCCGCCGCCTTCGTGGCCAACGAGGCCGCCAGCCAGCAGGACGCAGCCCTCGGAGCCCTGATCCGGGTCGCCACGCTCGCCTACCAGGCCAGCGTCAATATCGCGGATACCCGGAGTTGGTCCACCCTGCCCCGGGAGTTCCAGATCGCTCGCCTGCCGACCCCGACGGATCGACGCATCCAGATTGTCGAAGGCAGC
>JBBQIU010000881.1:0-1913 GCA_038325245.1 Verrucomicrobiota bacterium | reverse complement strand
ACCTCCTTCGCCGCGCCATTCCAGGGAAATCCGCGGACACGTCGCCCTGCCCGTAGTAACTCATCGGGTGAACGGCATAGAAACTCGCCGCAAGCACGGGGAAATCTTCGTCCCACAAGCTGAGCGTCCGCAACCACGGATCGATCAACCCTTCCTCCGCCTCGATCGCGAAGGCGTTTCGTGTCGCGCTTGTCCGATCAAAGCGCACCTGACCATCCGGCATGACATAACGTCGATTCGATGCCACCCCTTCGACTCTCGCCTTGCCGGCACCGATGTGCGTCACCGGACGCGCCGCACGCAGTCCGGCCCGCAGCGACGCGGCGACCCTTTGGACCGCCACCTCGTGAAAGCCGGGATCACAGATCGTCCCTGCCAGGCCGCGCCCACGAAGCATCTGCTCCGCGGCGAGATCCGCCACGGGGGCGTCGTGCTGGTGGATCGTGCTGATCATGACCCGTTCCGACGAGGTCCCCGCCGCCAAGGCCAGCACCTCCTGCCAGCGCCGGTAGGCGTCATTCCGGATCTCGCACCAGTCCACGGAAACAAACACCACGGGCGCGCCGCATCCCGTCAGCACGAACCCGTGGGCTTCGAGGGGATCCACCACCTTCGCCGACAACCACGCGCCCCCCATCATGCCATGCCCGATCGGCACCGTGACGTCGGCGTGAAACGTCGCCACCCGCAACCTGCCTCCCCGCGGCGCGCGGGCGCAACCGGACCATGCACCCGCACCGGCAACCGCCACGCCCCCGACCCGGCGAAGCCAAGCGCGGCGGGACACCCCCTGTCCCACACCAACCCGTTGCATTCCCGAAAGGCTCAGCTCAGAACAAACCAACGTCGAATCAAGGGCGGGGTGCATGTCAGCGGCCGAACCGGTGGTGTTGGTGTGGGTGTTGGTGTGGGTGCCTTCTCGGCTATGGCCCGCAGGAATCAAAATTAAAAGCCTGAGGATTCCCAGGAGTACACCTCGCCCGTTTTTTCGCCCTTCGGGGGGATGAGTGGACCTGGGAAGGCGATCCCGTCCTTCCAAGTCTCTGCGTTCCCTGCGTTCTTTGTGGCAAATCCCTCCCCGTCCGGCGCTCAGGTCCGTCGCATTCACGCCGGCTTGGAGGCCCGCCCGTTTGGACTTAGGCCACAGGGAACGCAGAGAGCGCAGAGAAGGAACCTGGTTTTCCCCAAACACCTTCAGGTTCTGGACCTCTGATTCTCGAAGGGCGCGTCCTGCCGTCGACCGACCTCGTCGGGTATTTCATTTGAGCGACTGCTTTCCGCGAGTATCCTCTCATCTCGTTTGCGCCGCGCATTCGTCGCGTCGGCCGAGTTTTTCCCGTGAACACCAAGACTGACCGCTCTTCAACGTCGCCTGCCGACCCCACGCCTGCGGCACCTCCACCGAACGGCCCCGCCGACGCGCATGCCGACAACACCACGTGGCTTAAGCTCATTGAACAAGTCCTTGCCCGGGAACTCTTTCGGCAGAGACCGGAGCAGGCGACCGACTTCCTGGCAGGCCTTATCAATTCCCTCCAGAAGGCAGGAATGCCGATCCCTTCCATTACGCAGACGCCGTACCGAAACACCCTGCAAGCCTCGCAACAACCGAATTACCCAGGCGACCTCCAGATCGAACGTCGCATCAAGAGCATCTGTCGCTGGAACGCCATGGCGATGGTCGTTTACGGCAACAAGATCTCCGATGGCCTCGGCGGGCACATTTCCAGCTACGCCTCCATGGCCACCCTGTACGAGGTCGGCTACAACCACTTCTTCCGCGGCGGCGACGACGGCCAACTCGCGGATCTGATTTACTTCCAGGGCCATACCGCTCCCGGCAACTACGCGCGCGCTTTCCTCGAAGGTCGTCTCACCGCCCGGCATCTTCAAAACTTCCGACGCGAACTGGC
>JBBQIU010000880.1:0-1919 GCA_038325245.1 Verrucomicrobiota bacterium | reverse complement strand
AATCCTGCAGATCGAATCCCCTGAAGCGCTCGAACAGGTCGAAAAAATCTGCGCCGTGCCCGGATTCGATGGCGTTCTCTTTGGTCCCGGCGACTTCAGCCATCGTATCGGCAAGGCTGGCCAGCTCGACGCTCCGGAGGTCGTTGCAGCCCGGAAACGCGTCGCCGCCGCCTGCAAAACGCACGGCAAGTTCGCGATGACCGCGGGCCTGATCGCGCCCTTCGAGGATCTCGTGTCCGAGGGCTACCGCGTCATTGGAATCGGAGCCGACGTGGTCGCCCTTACCCAGTACGTCAAACAACGCCTGGAGCTCGTGCATGGTCACATCGCCGCGTTGCCACCCGCGTTGAAGCCCGCGGTTCGCTCTCCCTATGTCTGATTCCTCCCCGCTTCCCCTGACCTTGGAAGGCAAGGTCGTCGTCCAGTTCGGCGGCACCGGCCTGCTCGGCCCCGCCTTGATCACGGCCCTCGGCGCCGCCGGCGCCACCGTGGTGATTGCCTCGCGCAAGCGCGACTCGCTCGACGCAATTGTCGCCAAAGAACGCTTGGCCGGCGCTGATGTGCACCCCGAGGAGGCCGATCCCCAGTCTGAACCGTCGCTGCTCGCTCTGCGCGACCGGGTGCTTGCGCAGCATGGGCGGATCGACGGCATGGTCTATAATTCGGCCGCCCGCCCGATGAAGAGCATGAACGACGACCTCGCGGCCTGGAAGGCGTCGATGGACGCCAACGCCACCGGCTTCATCGCCGCCGTTCGCACCTTCGGCAATGCCATGGCGGAAAAAAAGTCGGGCAGCATCGTCAACATCGCCTCGATGTACGGAATCGTCGGCATGAACCCGTTCCTCTACGAAGGAACGTCGATGGGAGCCGCCCCCGACTACTTCTTCCACAAGGGCGGGATGGTGAACGTCACCCGGTACCTGGCTTCCTACTACGGTTCCTCGAACGTGCGCGTCAACGTGGTTTCCCCGGGCGGCATCTACAATCCTGACAAGCCCCAGGCGGCGGCCTTCCTTGAGCGCTACGCCAAGATGACCCCGCTCGGACGCATGGCGGACGCGCGCGAAATCGGCGGACCGGTCGTCTTCCTCCTGAGCGACGCCGCGGCCTATGTCACCGGCGCCAACCTTCTGGTGGACGGTGGCTACACGGCAAAGTAGTCGGAACAGTCCGAATGCCTGGCGCGCACCCTCCTTCCTTCAGCTTCTCATGATCCCAATATCCCAAAGGCCGGCAGACTTCGGCTCCCTCAAAAAAGACGCGGTCCTCCGCGCAACGGCTTGGTGGCCGCTCGCCGGCGGTGTCTTCGCATTGATCTGGTTCGTCGGCCTGTCGCCGGCGGCAGCGCAAACGACGGCGGCATCGACCCCGGTCAATCTCGGCTCCCGGCTCGAGTTGTTCGTCGATGGCGGTCTGATTGACCGCATGGACGGGGCGCAGCTCAAGCTCCACTCACCTATCCGGGCCGAAAAGGTCCTCACCTTCGATAAGCCCTGGGAGGGACCCACCTGCGGGTTCTTCACCGTCCTCGAGGACCAAGGGTTGTTTCGCCTTTACTATCGAGGCAGCGCCAACAACCCGCGGGGCAATGATCGCCACTCCGATGAACATCCCATGACCGTCTGCTACGCGGAGAGTCGCGATGGCGTGAATTGGGTCCGCCCGAATCTTGGTTTGGTCGAGTTTCGCGGCTCGACGGACAACAACATCATGTGGATGGGCCAGGAGGCGCTCGCCTTCTCGCCTTTCATCGACACCAATCCCGCGGCGCCGGCAGCGGAGCGCTACAAGGCGACTGCCGCGGGCATCATCCCCGGCAGGAAAAAGTACGCCCATATAGGCTTCAACACACCCGACGGGATCCCGTTTACGAAAAGCGGGTGCCGGTCAATTCGGACAGTTTACAGACGGGGGTG
>JBBQIU010000879.1:0-1927 GCA_038325245.1 Verrucomicrobiota bacterium | reverse complement strand
CTGGATGATAAGCCGCGTCGGATCCCGCCGGATTTGGTGGAGGTGTTGAAGCCGTGGCTGGTGGAGGGATGAGGCGCGAGACAACCCTTTCATAATCTTAATCTGAGTCTGAATCGGGATCTCCGGCGTCGAGGGTTGGGACGCGGACTAGGATCAAGATTAAGATTGGGAAGAAGATTAAGAGCCCGAAGGTTTCGAGTTCGGGGTTTTCCATGGTTGGAACGGGCACTTCCCGGTTCAATGCGGGGCATGTCCCGTGAGTATGTTTTGGATTCCTTCCAGCGGGAGGTGGACCTGCGGATCGACTACGCGGCGGAATTGAACCCGCAACAGCACGCCGCGGTGACGGCCCTCCCGGGTCCGGCGCTTGTGCTGGCAGGGGCGGGTTCGGGAAAGACACGAACGCTGACATACCGGGTGGCGTACCTGATTGAGCGCGGGATCGCGCCGGATCGGTTGCTGTTGCTGACGTTCACCAACAAGGCGGCGAAGGAGATGATGCGGCGCGTGTCGGACCTGCTGGGCTCGGAGCAGTCACAGCTTTGGGGCGGGACGTTTCACTCGGTCGGGGCGCGGATCCTGCGGAGCAATGCGGTGGCATTGGGCTACCGGCCGGACTTCTCAATTCTGGATCGCGAGGATTCGGAAGACATGATAAAGGCGTGCCTCGGCGCGGCGGGAATCGATCCGAAGACGATGGCGTTTCCGAAAGTGGACGTGCTGGCGAATTTGTTCTCGCGGGCCGCAAACGAACGGAAGGCGCTGTCGACGCTGATCGAGCGTCGGAAGATGGGGCTGGACGGAGTGGCGGCGGAGATCGAACGCGTGGGAGGTTTGTACGCCGAACGAAAGAAGGCGGCGAACGTGATGGACTTCGACGATCTTCTTTCGTTGTGGCTTCGGTTGATGGAAGAGAACGCGGAGGTGCGGGAGCGGTACCAGCGAAGGTTCCAGTTCATACTGGTGGACGAGTACCAGGACACGAATCAGATTCAGAGCGACCTGATTGATTGCCTGGCGGCGCAGCACCGCCACGTGATGGTGGTGGGGGACGACTCGCAGAGCATCTACTCGTGGCGCGGGGCGAATTTCCGAAACATCCTGGAGTTCCCCAAGCGATACCCGGGTTCGAAGGTCTACAAGATCGAGGTGAATTACCGGAGCACTCCGGAGATTCTCGCGGTGGCGAACGCGGCGATTGCGGGAAATTCGGAGCAGTTTGCAAAGGAACTGAAGGCGGCGCGAAAGCCGGGGATGAAGCCGGCGCTGGTTCCCTGCGAGGATGGGCAGCAGCAGGCGGCGTTCGTGGCGCAGCGGGTCCTGCAACTGCACGAAGAGGGTGTGGGGCTGTCGGAGATCGCGGTGCTTTACCGGTCCCATTTCCATGCGTTGGAGGTGCAGCTCGAGTTCACGCGACGGGGCATTCCGTTCGTCATCACGAGCGGCATTCGGTTCTTCGAGCAGGCTCACATCAAGGATGTTTCAGCGTGGTTGAAGTTCGTCGCGAACCCGGCCGACGAACTGGCGTTCAAGCGAATCGCGATGCTCCTCCCGGGGGTGGGCCCGAAGGCGGCCGAGAAGCTGTGGTCGGCCTTCCGGTCGGCTCACGCGCAGGCGGTGGCGGTCGCTGGTGGGCCGGCGGTCCCCCTGGCTCCGTCGTTGATGGCCGCCGGGGCCTCGGCTCCGAAGAAGGCCGGGACGGCGTGGGCGGGGTTCGCAGTGACGGTGTCCCAGCTCGAGGATCCGTCGGTATTCGGGCGACCGGCGGACATGTTCCGGTTGGTGGTGGAAGCCTTTTACGAGGAGTACGCGAACGAGGCGTTCGCCAATGCGCACCAGCGTCTCGACGAACTCGAGCAATTGGCTGTGTACGCAGCGCAGTTCCCGTCGCTGACGGACTTTTTGACGCAACTGTCGCTCCTGAACA
>JBBQIU010000878.1:0-1929 GCA_038325245.1 Verrucomicrobiota bacterium | reverse complement strand
GTTTCCCCCAGGCCCGGCGCATGGACCGATGCGTCCACCTCGCCTTGGCCGCAGCAGCCCAAGCTCACGCGGAGGCGCGACTCGACACGCTGGATCCTTCCCGGATCGCCCTCCTCGTCGGCAATTCCCGCGGACCCGCCGGGAAGTGGAGCGAACCGCCGGCCACGCGAATTCGTCCCACTCAGGCGGCCAATACGGCCATTGCCTCCCTCAGCGGGGCCTTGTCGCTCGCGTTTCAGGTCCAGGGCTCTTCCGTCACCGTCTCGGCCGCCTGTGCCTCCGCCGCCCACGCCATCGCCCTCGGCGCCACCCTGTTGCGGGCCGGTGAAGCGGACGCCATTCTCGCCGGAGGCGCTGAGGCACCCCTTACCCGCGCGCTCCTCGACCAGTTCCACGCCGCCGGCCTGATCGGGTCGCACCTCGATCCGACCCTGGCCTGCCGCCCGTTCGACCGCACCCGCAATGGAATGATCCCCAGCGAAGGCGCTGCTTTTCTCGTTCTTGAAACCGCCCGCCATGCCCGCGCCCGGGGACAATCCGTGCTCGCGACTCTCGCCGGATTTGCCCTGGGCTCCGAAGCCCACAATCGCGTGGCAGCGCGCGCCGACGGTGCGGGCCTCGGGCGGGTGATCCGGCAGGCCCTGACCCAGGCGTCCGTGCTTCCTCCGGCGATCGGCTACATCAATGCCCATGGAACCGGAACACGGGTCAACGACACGGCCGAAGCCGCCGCGTTCGCCTCGATCTTCGGCCCTTCCGGCTCCACGCCGCCGGTTAGTTCCACCAAGCCCATCACCGGCCACGCCTTCGGCGCGGCTCCGGCCCTTGAGGCCGTCCTGGCCATCCAGGCCCTCCGTCAGCAACTGGCCCCTCCCACCTGGAGTTGCGCCGAACCGGATCCGGCCTTCTCCCTCGACCTGATTCGGTACGCGCCTCGGATCCTTCGAACGCGCCACGTCCTCTCCACCTCCCTCGGTTTCTGGGGCAATGGCGCCGCCCTCATTTTTGCCAAGGCAGATTGATGGACCGTATTGGACAAATGTCCGTCGCATACCCAGTGTCGCGGCCATGTCTGATGGCGCGGATGCACCCGTTGAACGGCTTTGGGAAGAGTATGGAGATGTCTTTCGCGGGTTTGACGACCTGACGTTGGCCCGATGGATGTCCCAGACGCTCGGCCAGCTTGAAGGAAGACTTTGGCGAATGTCCCACCCTCTCGTGGGGGCGTATCGCCTTGCGGCTCAATCCGGCCACGACCGCCAGGTCTGGCTGAAGCGGCTCGCCAACGCCCCAGGGGGCTATCGCGAGGCCGAATGCTGCCGCGCGCCTCTCCTGCCTCTCTTCACCCGGGACATCGTGGAGTCCGGACTGCTTTGCCAGCACTGCGGGTCCACGGCCATCGCCTTTTCGGACCTGCCCACCTCCATCCAGGCGCCCCTGAAAAAGTGGTCCGAGGATTATGCCCAGGTCCACGACGTCGCCCACTGGGACGATCGCCAGCGCAAACAGGCCGGCAACTTTGACCGCGCCCTCGATGACGCCGCCAGGAAAGCCGAAAAACTCCTCGCCCGCATCGCCAAGTCCCAGCTCCCGAAGTTGCTCGAACAATTCCCGGCCCTCGTCTGGGAAGATCAGGATGAATGCCTCGATGTCCGCCCGGAGGACATCGTGCTGGCGTGACCCCGGTGTCGGCCCTGATCCGATTTTCCGTCCGCTGGTCCCTGCGATTGCTCGCGTTCCTCATCGCCGTCGCGATGGGCATCGCCGTGTTCAAGGATAGCCTCCTTCGCGAGTGGCTCCGCTACCGGATCGAGGCCGTCACCGGCCTCGAAACACAACTCGCCGCAGCCAGCCTCCGTCTCCGCGAAGGTTCCCTGACACTCACCGATTTCCGCGTCCGCAACAGTCCGGAGTTCGGAGGGGCCCCCG
>JBBQIU010000877.1:0-1930 GCA_038325245.1 Verrucomicrobiota bacterium | reverse complement strand
GGTGGGGGCGTCCCAGGCGTAGGTTTTCGGCATGACGTCGATCTGGGAGTTCCAGGCGTCGTCCCAGGGGATCTCCTTGCCGGAGTACGTCGCCATGCGTCCGATGACGGACATCATCGAGCTGTACGCGCCGAGGAAGGCCTCATTGTGCGGCTTGTCGTTGCGGATGGCGTCGAAGAGAACGTTGTGCTCGATCTGATACGGGTCGTGGCCTTCGCGAAATTCGCGGGCTGCGCGCCAGGCGTTCGCGCCGGTGATGGTGCCGCTGCCGACATTGCAGTTGCCCTTGGTGCCAACGATGTGTTCCGAGACGGAACTCCAGCATTGGGGAATGTGGCGGCATTCGCTGAAGAGGATCGATCCGTCCGGGTATTCGTACTGACAGGCGTGATGGTCGAAAATCTCGCCCGTCTCCTTCGAGGTCCGGACCTGGCGTCCTCCCATGCCCCGGACTTTGACTGGATGGATGATGGGCGTCTTGCCGGTGGGATCGTACGGTTTGCCCTGCTTGACCCACTGGATGACGTCGAGGTTGTGGATGTGCTGCTCGCAGATATGGTCGCCGGACAGCCAGACGAAGTAATACCAGTTGTACATCTGGTACTCCATTTCGGTCGGCGGACGGCCCAGCTTCTTGGCGAGGTCGGCACGGGACCGGACCCAGACGCCGGCGTCGTTCCAGAACGCGCGGGTGGCGACGATGTCGCCGACGGCGCCGTCATGGAGGCGCTTGATGGTTTCGATATAGATGGGCTGGTGATGGCGCTGGAGACCGACGCCGACCTTCAGGTTCTTCTTCACCGCTTCCTCGGCGGCCGCGATGACCTTGCGCACCCCACCGGCATCGACGGCGACGGGTTTCTCCATGAAGACATGCTTGCCCTGCCGGACGGCTTCCTCGAAGTGGATGGGGCGGAATCCGGGAGGGGTGGCGAGAATGACGACGTCGGCGAGGGCGATGGCTTGTTTGTACCCGTCGAAGCCGATGAACCGGCGATCCTCGGGAACCTCGACCTTGTCCTTGTGCCTGCTCGAGAGCATTCCGAGGGAGCCGTCGAGGCGTTCCTTAAAAGCGTCGGCCATGGCCACGAGCCGGGTGGAACCGCCGGTGCTGAGAGCTTGATCCGCCGCGCCGGACCCGCGACCGCCGCATCCGACCAGGGCAATCTTGACGGTGTCACCCGGGGAGGCGCCCAGAGCGAAGCGTTCGGTGGCAAGGTGGGCCAGGGCGGCCCCGCCGAGGGCCGCGGAGGAGCGCTGGAGAAAACCGCGCCGCGTGACAGGGGTGAGAGACTTTTGGTGAGGAGTCATGGTTGGTGCGAAGGTTGAACTCCCTTTCGACGTGCCCCGACCAATCCGGATTCAGGCACAAAGGGTGTGCCTTGAAGGAAAGCAACTTGGCGCCGGGGTGTCCATGCTTTCGTCGGGAAGTGGCTTATTCCCGGAAAACGAGGATTTCATCGATGTCGCCATCAAAGTTGCCAGGGACGAGCCGGAACGGGGTTGTACGGCTGGTATTCAAGGAGATGGCGGTCTGCCCGACGGGCGCGCCGTCGACCGAATGCACCGCGCGGGCGGAGGGGAAATCGTAGGCAAAGTGGAGGAGGAGTCATCGATCGGCTGAAGCGAGATGGGTGGCGTACAGGGCCAGCCAACCCGCGCCAGTCTGGAGATTCCCGATGAATGCGCCGCTGGGAGGGAGGAGGCGTCCTTCAATACGGATAACCGATTGCGGAGGAAGGGGATGATGGATTCCCAGAAGTACGCCTCGCCCGCTTGTTCGCCCTTCGGGGGGATGGGTGGACCTGGGAAGCCGATCCCGTCCTTCCAAGTCTCTGCGTTCCCTGCGTTCTTTGTGGCAAATCCCTCCCCGTCCGGCGCTCAAGTCCGTCGCATTCACGTGGGCCTGGAGGCCTGCCCGTTTGGACTT
>JBBQIU010000876.1:0-1931 GCA_038325245.1 Verrucomicrobiota bacterium | reverse complement strand
GGATCAACCCGAACGCTCCCGAGGACAGTCTGCTCCTGCTGAAGGCGCTGACTCGGGTGGCCCACGAGGGAGGTTTACGGTTCGCGCCTGATTCGCCGGAGTACGGCCTTTTGAGCGGGTGGATTGCGGGGGGCGGGAAGGATGATGCCGGGGAGGCGACGCCGTTGGAGGGACTGACGGCGGCGCCGGCGGATCAGGTGATCCATGCTCCGGACGACACCGTGCAACTGACGGTACGGGCGCAGTTCGCGGACGGGAGCGAGCGGGACGTGGCCCGGTTGGCTGTGTACGAGCCGACCGCGGCGAACGTAACGGTCTCGGCGGATGGCGTGGTTCGGGCGGAGCGGTCCGGGGAGGTGACCGTGGTGGTGCGTTATCTGCACGAGCAGGTGCCTGTGCGCCTGGCTTTCGTGCCGGCGCGGCCGGACTTCACGTGGCCGGATTGGAAGCCGCGCAACCGGGTGGACGAGGAGGTCTTTGCCAAACTCCAGCGTCTCCGGATCCGGCCCTCGCCGAGGGTTGGGGACGCGGGATTTCTCAGGCGGGCTTCACTGGATTTGCTGGGAATCCTGCCAACGGCGGCGGAGGCCAATGCATTTGTTGCCGACGCCGATCCCGACAAGCGGGCGCGGGTGGTGGGCGCGATGCTGGAGCGGCCGGAGTTCGCGGATTTTTGGGCGTTGAAGTGGTCGGATCTGTTGCGGAACGAGGAGAAGGCGCTGGACCGGAAGGGGGTGGAGATCTTCCACCGTTGGATTCGGGATGGCATTGCGTCCGGAAAGCCGATGGACCGCTTCGTCCGTGAACTCATCACCGCTCGCGGCAGCACGTACGAGAATCCGGCCGCGAATTTTTACCGGAGCCTACGGGACGTGAGTTCACGGGCGGAGACGGTGGCGCAGGTTTTCCTGGGCACGCGGCTGTTGTGCGCACAGTGCCACAATCATCCGTTCGACCGCTGGACCCAGGCGAACTACCACGAGTGGTCGGGATTGTTTGCGCGGGTGAACTACAAGGTGCTCGAGAACCGGTACCCGGACGGTCTCGACAAGCACGCGTTTACGGGGGAGCAGATCGTCTATGCCATGGACGAAGGGGAGGCCCGGCATCCGCGAAGCGGGAAGGTGGCGGCACCGAGATTCCTGGGCGCGCCGGCGCCGGTGGATGCGGGCCAGGATCGTTTGGACGCTTTGGCGGAGTGGCTGACGTCGCCCGAGAACCCCCGCTTCGCGCGAACCCAGGTCAACCGGATCTGGTATCACTTGATGGGCCGGGGCCTGGTGGATCCAGTGGACGATTTTCGGTCGACAAATCCCGCGAGCCACCCGGCGCTGCTGGAGTGGCTGACGGAACGCTTTGTGAACGATGGGTTTAATCTGCGGTCGGTCGTTCGGGTGATCATGGACTCCCACGCCTACCAGGCCGACTCGGTCCCGGACGCCACGGCGGTGGATGACGAAACGAACTATTCGCACAATGTGCTGCGCCGGCTTGGGGCGGAACAGATGCTGGATGCGCTGAGCCAGGTGGCGGGCGCTCCGTTGGTTTTCCAAGGTTATCCCGAAGGCATGCGCGCGGGCCAGATCCCCGGGATCCAGGCGGTCAACGTCCGGCGCCAGGGACGGGGGAGCGGCGAACGATTCTTGTCGATCTTCGGAAAACCGCAGCGGCTTCTTGCCAGCGAAGAGGAGCGTTCGTGCCAGACGACGCTGGGGCAAACCTTCCAATTGATGACGGGTCCTGCGTTGGTGGAGGTGCTGAGGCGTCCTGGCAATCGGCTCGACCAGTTGGCCGGCTCCGACCGTTCGCCGGAGGAGATGCTCGATGAACTGTATTGGACGGCGTTGAGCCGGGGCCCGGTCGCGGTCGAGGAGGACGCCATGATCCGGCATCTCGAGTCGGGATCGGATGGGCGGGCGGCGTTGGAGGAC
>JBBQIU010000875.1:0-1933 GCA_038325245.1 Verrucomicrobiota bacterium | reverse complement strand
GGTGGTTTCGGTCTGGAGAGCGGTCGTCGCGGGCGACGGCGACGCGGCTGCGGCGTCGAAGGAGGCTGGGTATCTGGCGGAATTCACGGGCATCACCGGGTGTCTTGAATTTCCGTTGAGCGTTGCGGCGGGAATGCAGGCGCGCGGGCGTCCGGCGGGCGAACCGAAGGCGGTGCTATCGGGGGCGACCCGTCTTCAACTGGCGCGGGCCGTTTCCGAGGCGAAGGCGTGCCTAGGCCGGGCCGGAATTGGGTGAAGCGATGGAATCGGGACGCAAGCCGGATTCCCCCGCCTATAAGTGGTGGGTGGTGGGGATGCTCTGGTTCATCTGTTTCTTCAACTACGCAGATCGACAGGCGCTCTCGGTGGTGCTTCCGGAGCTGAAGCGGGAGTTTGGCTATACCGACACGGAATTGGGGCTGATATCGTCGGCGTTCGGATATGTCTATGGCTCGTGCGCGTTGTTTGCGGGTTTCGTGGCGGACCGGGCGGTGCGGCGGCACTTGATCCTGGGGGGCTGCATATTCTGGAGCTTCGTGACGGTGCTGACGGGGTGGTGCTCGAAGCTGTGGCACTTCGTGACGGTTCGGGCGTTGGAGGGGTTGGGGGAGACGTTCTATTTCCCGGCGTCGATGTCGCTGGTCAGCGACTACCACTCGAAGGAGACGCGGTCGCGGGCGATGTCGCTGCATCAATCGAGCGTCTATGTGGGGACGGTGGCGGGCAGTTGGTTCGCGGCGTGGCTGGCGATGCACTACGGATGGCGCTGGGGATTCTATCTGTTTGGCGCCGGGGGGTTGGTGGTCGCCGTGATGATGTACGCGTTTTTGCGGGAGCCGAGGCGGGGTCAATCCGAGGGCGACGTGGTGGTCCAAGAGTCCCCTGGATTCCTGGTGGCGGTGGGGGATGTGTTGAGTGTGCCCACGGCGTGGGCGCTGATGGCGGTCTTTGTCGGGGCGAATTTCGTGGCGACGATCTTCCTGTCGTGGACGCCGAGTTTTCTGGTGGACAAGTTCGGGTTCAAACTGACGACGGCGGGATTGTCGGGGGCGGCGTTCATTCATTTGGCGAGCGCAGTGGCGGTTCCATGGGCTGGGGTGCTGGCGGACTGGCTGGCGCGTCGGCATGTGGGGGGGCGGATCTTCGTGCAGGCGGGTGGATTGGCGGTTGGGGCGGGATTTGTTTACATGGTGGGGTCGACGCGGGATGTGACGACGTTGCTGGTGAGCATGACGTGTTTCGGCATCTGCAAGGGATTCTATGACGCGGGAATCTTCGCCTCCCTTTACGACGTGGTGCCGGCGCGGTCGCGGGCGACGGCGGCGGGATTGATGAACACGGTGGGGTGGGGACTGGGGTCGTTTGGTCCGTTTCTGACAGGTTGGTACGCGGACAACGGGCCTCATGGGAGCGCGATTGAGAACAAGAGCCACTTCATCAGCGGCAGCAGCCTGGCCTATGTGTGCGGTGCAGTGGTGCTGCTCCTGGCGGCGCGGTTCTGGGTAAAGAGGGATGCGGCGCGCGCGGTGGCGAAGCCGTTGGGAGACTCGACATCGGCGGCGCGGTGCCGGTAATTCGGGGTGTGCCAGAATCCGAGGTCTTTCGCCACCGGCACCGCGTGACGTACGCGGAGTGCACGGTGGGCAACCACATCTATCACAGTCGCTACCTGGATCTGCTGGAGGCGGCGCGCGGGGAGTTCCTTCGACACGTCGGGTATCCGTTGCTGGCGTTGCAGGAGGCGGGGGTCATCTTTCCTGTAATCGAGGCGCATCTCCGCTACCACCGACCGGCGCGCTATGACGACGAGCTGGTGATTGAGCTGCAATTGATCCAGTTGCACGGTGTGCGTCTGGGAGTGCGGCACCGGGTCCTGCGAGGGGACGGGACGGTCCTGATCGAGGCGGAGACGCGCCATGTGTGCACGCGACTG
>JBBQIU010000874.1:0-1943 GCA_038325245.1 Verrucomicrobiota bacterium | reverse complement strand
GTAGCCATCTCGTCTCGTCTCGTCTCGTCTCGTCTCGTCCCTCAGACTTCCGTGTTTCGCACCCGTGGTTCCCGGGCAATCGCGTCGATCGCCCCCGGCACGGTGACAAACGGCCCGCCTTCCAGCGGAGCAGCCTTCGTGAACGCGACGTCTGGAACCTCGCTGGGCTTGCCGGCAAGCGGGAAATCCTTGCGCAATGGGAAGTACGGATACCCCTCCCACATCAGGATCCGCCGCAGATCAGGGTGACCCTGAAATCGAATGCCGAGCATGTCGTACGCCTCGCGTTCATGCCATTGCGCACCCCGCCACACGCCGCCGACGGTGGGCACTTCCGAGATCGCCTCTCCCACCGACGTCTTCAGCCTCAGATGACAGCGATGGGCCAGCCCATACAGCTCATAGACCACGGTCCATCGCGGGTCGTCCCCGTAGTTGTCCACGCCGGTGAGATCCAGAAGCAGGTCGAACCCGCATTCGGTCTTCGCCGCACTGCAAACCGCCGAGATCCTGGAAGGATCGCCGACCGTCATCGAGATCTCACCCCGGAATTCCACCGGCTCTGAAAGGACGTCGCCGAACTTCTCCCGAAGCCGGTTCGCGAATTCAAGGGCGCTGGGCATGGATTCTATCCGTGCGTGACCGCCGGCGCCGCCTTAGGTTCCTTGCGAAGAGCGGCGGTGATCGTCAAACCCTGGATCACCGGCTGCCGCGAGACCTTCTTCTGCAACTTGATCAGCCCGTCCAGCAGGGCTTCGGGCCTCGGAGGACAACCCGCGATGTACACGTCCACGGGGAGAATGGTGTCGACCCCCTGCAGAACGGCGTAGCTCCGATACATGCCGCCCGTCGAGGCACACGCCCCCATCGCAATCACCCACTTGGGCTCGACCATCTGGTCGTAAATCCGCTTCACCGCACCCGCCATCTTGTACGTCACCGTCCCCGCCACGATCATCACATCCGCTTGTCGGGGGGAGAAACGCATCACCTCGGACCCGAACCTGGCGATATCGAACCGGCTCGCCCCGGACGCCATCAATTCGATCGCGCAACAGGCGAGTCCCATGGGCATCGGCCAGAGGGAATTCTCCCGAAACCACGCCAGCGCCGCGTCCAATTGCGTGAAGACCACGTCGCCTTCGATCTTTGAATTGTATCCGAACTCCGCGGTTGTCATGGATGAAGCTTCCGATCGAGGAATCGCCCGTCGGCGAAAGCTAGCAATGCCGAAAAGTCGGACAAGTTGAATTTGTGATTCTTTTCACAAGCCTCCTCCTTTTGCGGGGAAAGGCCGATCGGAAAGCCATTCCGATCATCAGCCTAATTTCTTGTTACCATGAACGTTACAAACTGCTATTCGATGGCAGACATGGGCCGCATGCACCGACCTTCCCCCTGGGCCACCGTCCTCCTCTTGCTCACGGCGTCCGTCGCAGTTTCCCTCCTCACGGCTCAACCGGTCTCCCCACCTGTCCGTGACGGTGAGAGGATCCGCTTCGGCCTCGTCATTGCCGATCCCACTCTACGAACCGTCTCCTTCCCGGCTCGTGTCCTAATGACAAACGGCCTTGTCGAATACGCCGTCGTCACCGACTACGGCAAGACCCATGAAAGCCTTTTCGTCACCGACGCCCAACCCATGGATGTCCAGTCGGCGCTCCTCCTCCTCCGCGCACGTTTCGCCGGCACCAACGCTCTCCGCTCCGCCACCACCCCGATCCCGCCCGGAGCCGCAGTGACCCCCACGGCGTCCTGGTCCTCCAACGACCAACGCGTCTCCCTCTCGTTCAATCGCCTCTTCGCTCTCACCACCGGCGGCGCCAGCGGGACGGTCACGGGCGAACTCGCGTCCGGCCCCTGGCTCTTCAACGGATCCATGGTCACGCCGGAAGGGTTCGGCGCTCACTTTGACGGCTCCATCGTTTCCCTTATCACCGACC
>JBBQIU010000873.1:0-1950 GCA_038325245.1 Verrucomicrobiota bacterium | reverse complement strand
GGGCGAGGCGAGGGCCTCGGGGGTTGCGAAGGCGGTGAGGAGGATTGTTCCGGCGAGGACGAAAGAGGACAGGGAAGCCGGGGCGCCCTGACCCTGGGAAGCGAGGGTGGGATGGGATTGGCGGGAGGAACGGAGGCGATTCCCGACACGGGCGCGTTCGGGGAAAAGGGACTCCCAGAGAAGAAACAGGATGGCGAGAGCGAGCGGGAACTGGAACCGCTCGAGGAACTGTTCCATGAGACGGGCCTCAAGGTCGGCCTTCGGGAGCGGTTCCAGGGCGCGGGAGTACAACTCACTCATCGCGCGGGGTCCCTGCAGGGGCAGGTAGAGGCCGCCGGTCCGCGTGGCGATCTGACGGAGCAGTTCTTCATTGAGCGACGATTTGACGGCGTTCCCCTGGGAGTCCTTGAGATAGGTGATGGCGCCGTTCGCGTCGCGCAAGCGAATGATTTCACCCTTTTGGGAGCCCACACCGACCGTATAGATCCGGAGTCCCCGGGATTCGGCGCGTTTGGCGGCGTCGAGAGTCCCCTGTTCATGCTCCTCGCCGTCGGTAAAGAGGACGAGGACGCGGACATTGCTGCGCTCCTCGCTAAACGCCTCGAGGGCCGTATTGATGGCGGGGCCGATGGCGGTTCCGCCCTGTTGGATGACGGTCGTGTCGAGGGCTTCGACGCTCTGGCGGAAGGCCTCGAAATCGATGGTTAGCGGGCACTGGAGAAACGCGCTGCCGGCGAAGGCGACGAGGCCCAGGCGGTCGGTTCGGGCGAGGCGGGCGAGATCGAGAGCCGCGAGTTTGGCGCGCTGCAGCCGGGAGATTTCCGGTCCGGCGTCCTCGGCGAGCATGCTGCGGGAGGTATCGATTCCGACGAGGATATCGAGGCCACGCTGGCTGACTTCGACGGTTCCGGCGCCGAGACGCGGACGCGCCAAGGCGAGGAGGAGCAGGACGAGGCCCAGGATGAGGAGGGTGGCGCGTGCGGCGGCGCGGCGGGGGGAAATGCCGATGGTCAGGGATTCCTGGAGGCGTTTGGGCACGAAGCAGGTGATCAGGCGACATCGCGTGCGCCACGACCAGATGAAGCCAAGGGCGAGCAATGGGATCGCCGCGAGGGCGGCGGGGAGGAGGCTGGGATGGGCGAAGGTCATGGGAGTTTTCGCCAGACGGTGTGGGCGAGGATCAATTCCAAGAGCAGCAGAATCAGGCCGGGAATGGCGAACCAACTGAACACCTCGTTATAGCGCTGGAATTTCCGGATCTCTGCATCGGAGCGTTCGAGTCGGTCGATCTCATCATAGATACCCCTCAGGGTTTCCGTATTAACGGCCCGAAAGTATTTCCCACCGGTGCGTTCCGCAATCCGTCCGAGGAGTTCCTCATCGATATCGACCTGCATGGGGACGTGCCGTACCACCCCGAAGACGTCGGTTTGGGGGTAGGGTGCGACGCCACGGGTTCCGACGCCGATGGTGTAGATCTTGACGTTGAGGGCCTCGGCGGCTTCGGCGGCGGTCATGGGCGGAACCTTGCCGGCGTTGTTCTGGCCGTCGGTCATCACGATGAGGATGCGACTCTTGGACGGGAGATCCCGGACGCGGTTGAGCCCGGCAGTGATGGCGGACCCGATGGCGGTGCCGTCCTCGATCAGGCCCAGCCGGAGCTGCTCGAGGCGCTGCAGTAGAAAGTTGTGGTCGAGGGTGAGCGGGGCGGCGACATAGGCCCGGCCGGCGAAGGCGACGATGCCGATCCGGTCGTTGGGGCGGGCGTCGATGAACCGGCGAAGCACGTCCTTGGCCGCCGTCACGCGGTTGGCTTGACGGCCACCGACTTGGAAGTCCTCGGCGGCCATGCTCATGGAGAAATCGACGGCCACGACGATGTCAATGCCGCTGGCCTTGATGGTGACCTCGCCTTCGCCGACGCGGGGGCGGGCGAGGGCGACGATGAGC
>JBBQIU010000872.1:0-1953 GCA_038325245.1 Verrucomicrobiota bacterium | reverse complement strand
TTGAACGGTGCGCTCCAGGCCTCGGAGGCCACCAGTTTGCCATTCTCGTTGAGCCAGACGGTCGACGCGACGGGCTCCGGGTAGCGTCCAGGCCGGAAGCGGCCCCCGAGGAAAAGGTCCAGATCACCGTCCCCGTCAACATCCGCGGTGGTGAGCGGTCCCGGGCTGGCCCAGCCGGAAGTGAGCGTCTGCGGTGCATCGATTTGGGGCAGGGCGTGCACGGAGAGTTCGGATTTGGCGTCCGAGGTAAACTCCTGGTTGGAAGTGGCCACGAGCAGGAGTCGATGGCCCTGGCCATCGGACCATCCGACGACGGCGGTTTGGTCACCGCGGGCGACGGGTGCTCCGATTCCTTTCTTGAAACCGCGCCCTTGTTGGTTGGAGAACGCCGCGAGAGTTCCGCCACGAGCCGAGGTGACAAACAGGTCTTCCCATCCATCGCCATCCCCGTCGTACCAGGCGAGCCCAGGTCCGAGGCGGCTGAGGCGGCGAGGAAGCATGGGCTGGCGGGCCCAGTCATCGAACGATTCCTCCACGTGCGCGTGGTTGAGGAGCGAACTGACGTCGGAGAAGAGGGGGGCAGAGGGGGCGGTGGGTTTCCGATTCCCGGGCGGATGAGCGGAAGCGTGAGAGATCTCGTAGATCTGATTGGAGCGGACCGGGGTCACGGTACTTCGCGAGCCGTCGGGCCAGAGGACCTCCAGGTGGGTCGGGGTGGAGTCGCCGGTGGGCAGGGCAAACACCCGCATGGCCTGATCGCCTGAGAGGTACCGGCCACCGCAGATCATTTCCTGAGCCTGGGTCATCGCTCCGCCCCGCAACTCCATCCGGGCTCCGACACCCTGAGCGTTGGCGGGCGGCCCCTTCAGGCGCACGGCCAGTCGCGGTGCGGCGCTGTTGTTGCGATACAGGCTGGCTGCTTCGTTGAGATTGTTGACCACCAGATCGAGATCGCCGTCGTTGTCCAAATCACCTTGGGCCATGCCGTACGAGACTCCGGCGTGATCGAATCCCCAGGTGGCGCCAACGGGTTCGAAGGTTCCGTCGCCGCGGTTGCGAAAGGCCAGGTTCGGTGTGCGAAAGTGGGGGCGCATGCCCATGTGCCGCTTCAACTGGGCGTCGGTCAGGCGCCGTCGAGGATCCTTGATGGCGTCGTCGCCATCCTGGTCCATCACGTCGAATTCAAAGCCGTTGGTAATCAGGAGGTCCTCGTAACCGTCAAGATCCACGTCCAGCAGGATCGGGCTCCAGGTCCAATCGGTGGCGGCGACCCCGGCCATGAACGCGGCCTCGACGTAGGATCCATCGGGACGCCCCAGGAAAAGCGTGTTGCGGTTGTATTGGGGGCGGGAGTCCGGTTGTTCGCTTTCAGCGAGGGTGGGTCGGTCCCGCACCAGTTGGGTCATCCGTTTGCTGTGCTCCCAAGCCAGCATGTCCACGACGAAGAGATCGTCATATCCATCCCGGTCCAGGTCGCCGACGTCGATACCCATGGAAGAGCGGCTGGTGTGTCGGAATGCCGCGGGGTCGATCAACCGGAAGGTACCCTTGCCGGTGTTGATCCAGATCCGGTCCGGCGAGGTGTTGTCGTTGCAGACGTAGAGATCCGGATGTCCATCCCGGTTGAGGTCCCGGAACATGGCCGCCAGGCCCCAGTCCCGGAAGGGAGGTATAGGCGTGCCCTTCTCATCCTGATAAGTGCCGGCTTCAAATTCGATCGCCGTGAAGCGACCCTTGCCATCGTTGCGGTAGAGGCCGTGGACTTCGGGTAACTCCCGCACTTTCCCGCCGGGCAAGGCTTCGAACCGCCCTTTCCACCGTGGGGCGCGGGTCGATTCGCCATTGACCTTGGTGACTTCCCAGGGCTCACCCCGTCGGGCGAGGGCGAAGCGGGTGGTGGGGTCCGCCAGGAGCATTGCGTCGATGAAATGGGTGCAATAGAGGTCCAGATCC
>JBBQIU010000871.1:0-1979 GCA_038325245.1 Verrucomicrobiota bacterium | reverse complement strand
TGAGGATCTGCTGGCCCCGGCAGATGGCGAGGAGGGGCCGGTTCTGTCGGAACGTCTCATCGATCAGGACGAGCTCGAAGAGATCACGCGGCCCGTCGGCCGGGACGACCGTCCCGCGCACCTTTTCGGGGAGATTCTGCGTGTACAGGGCGGGATCGATGTCCTCGCCACCGGTGAGCAGCACGCCCGCGCACTGGCGAACGGCTTCCCGCACGACGGCCTGGTCGGTGACGCAGGGAAGGACCAAGGGGAGCCCGCCCGCGGCAAGGATGGCGTCCGAGTAGCGCTGGGAGAGACTGATGGCGGCGTCGGGAAACTCGGAGCCCTCACGTTCGGTGTGGGCGGAGATCAGGATGAATGGAAGCCCTCGGGACGGGTGTCCGCCGGGCGGAATACATGCATTCAGGGAGGTCGGTTTCATAGGGCGAGTCAGAGCATATCGCAGGCGCGCATCAGGGCCTCCTGGATGTCGAGTTCCACGTCCGCTGAAACCGCGAGGGGCGGACCACCCTGGATCGCGTCGGCGAGAGCGTTGAACTCATCGACATACCGCTCGTACCGGGGCACGGGAATTTCCTGGCGTCCAGCCGGGTAGGGGCCGGCGGGGTTCCTGAGATCGAGGTGAAGGGAGGGGGGTTCGATGGGCTGGACCCGGGCGCTGCCGGCGGTGCCGAGGATTTCCAGGAAGCGGTGAGGGCCGGCATTGGGTTGAAGCGGGGCGCTGGTGATCACGGCCCAGGCGCGGGGGTATTCGAAGATCGCCAGCGTGTTGTCGGCGAGATGATCGTCGTGGGGCCCGGAGGTTTTGAGAAACGGCGTGACTCGGACGGGGCGGCCCATGAGGCGGACGACCATGTCCACGAGATGGGACCCTTGTTCGAACATGGCGCCGCCCCGGAAGCGCGCCCATTCGGGCCGCCGCGACGGGTCGAGGAGCGTGTTCATGGTGGCCCGGACCAGGAAGACGTCACCCAGCCATCCCTTTTGGGCGGACTCGAGGGCGGATCGGATGCCCGGGTTGTAACGCCACATGTAGCCGACCTGGAGCTGGCATCGGTTCCTCCGCGCGAGATCCAGCAGTTCGCGAAAAGCCGGGAGCGAGTCCGCGGGAGGTTTCTCGAGGTGAACGTGACGTCCGGCGCTGAGGGCATCGCGGGCATCGCGGGCATGGTGCTCGGGATTGCTCTCCACCACGACGAGTTCGACCTTATCGAGCAATGCCTCCCGGGACAGCCATCGGGCGCCCTCGGGACCCCGGCTGCGAACCTCCGCCGAGTCTTCGGCAATTCCCACGAGTTCGAACCGCGCGGATTGTCGAAGGAGCCGGTATTTGTCCGTGAAATGGGAGTAGGCGGCGCCGAGGAACCCGACCTGGATGCGGCGCGACGCGTTGTCAGTGGGGGCGGCGCCTCGCGCGGGGGAAGCCGCTGAGAGTGCCGCCGCGGAGACGGACACCAGAAAGCGCCGACGGTCGAAAGGGGCCTCGGAAGAGGAAGTCTCGCTCATGCCCGGCGAGTATCATGGCGAAGGAGGGGACGCCAAGACGGATTCCAGGAAGGGCAGGTCGGGAGGATCTTTGCATGGACGTCGACGGCAACTTGCCTCGGCGCCTCTGGTGCCTGTTAATCGTCGGCGTGCGCTGGCGGAAAGCAGCCATTCTTGGTGTTGGACTCCTGGGCGGCTCTCTGGGGATGGCATTGCGCCGCCGGGAGTTGGCCGGGGAGGTTTGCGGGTTTGTCCGACGCGCCGAGACGGTGAGGGAGGCAGTGGAAATTGGGGCGGTGGATACGGCGGGCACGTCCCTCGGCGAAGCGGTGCGGGGTGCCGATTTGGTGGTCGTGTGCACGCCGGTGGCGCGGATCGCAAGCCTCGCGACGGAATTGGCATCGGTGCTCGAGACAGGAGCGTTCGTGACCGACGTGGGGTCGGTGAAGGGAGTGGTGGTTTCGGCGATGGAGGGGCCGGTTGCGGCGGCCGGC
>JBBQIU010000870.1:0-1982 GCA_038325245.1 Verrucomicrobiota bacterium | reverse complement strand
TCGATAGCCCGCCCGGCGACCAGTCGGCGCCGACCCGGAGCGAATCCTTCACCGCCCTCCAGGCATTCGCCCTGCTCAACCACCCTTTCGTCGTGCGCCAAAGCGAACACTTCGCAATCCGCGTTTCCAATGCAGAGTCCGGAACTGCCCGCCAGGTGCGGCGCGCCGTCGAACTGGCCTTCCAGCGCCAGCCCACTCCGGCGGAAACCTCCGAGTTCCTTCAGCACGTCGAACGGTTTGGCCTGGCGAGCCTTTGCCGGCTCCTCTTGAACAGCAATGAATTCCACTTCGTCGACTGACCTGCCGGAATCCAAATCCGGAGGCGCAAAGGGCCTGTCCGCAGCGACTGGCCCACTCGCAGCCCGCTCGTCGCGCCGATCCTTTCTCTGGCGCTTCGGCGGGGGGCTCGGAGGCGTGGCCCTCGCCCGATTGATGGCCGGCGACGGTCTCCTGGCCGGGACAGCCACGGCCGGAACCCCGTCGCCGGAAGGCCGACCCCACCTTGTTCCACGCGTCCGGCGGGTGATCCAATTGTTCATGAACGGGGGCGCGAGCCAGATGGACACGTTCGACTACAAACCCGAACTCGAACGGCGCCATGGGCAGAAATTCGACCCCGGCGACGGCTCCCGTGTTGAGGCCGCCACCAGTGAACCGGGAACCGTAATGAAATCCCCGTTCCCGTTCCGGCAATACGGCCAGAGCGGTCGCTGGGTCAGCAGTGTCTTCCCACATCTCGCGCAACGCGTCGACGATATGGCCTTCCTCATGGCGATCGCCTCGCGGACCAACGTCCACGGCCCGGCGAGTTTCCTCATGAACACCGGGTTCCTGCTCCCCGGATTTCCCTGCCTCGGCGCCTGGGTTTCCTACGCCCTCGGAAACGAAGCCGATAACCTTCCAACCTTCGTCGTCCTGCCCGACCCGCGCGGTCTGCCCTATAACCAGCGAGGCAACTTTTCGGCCGGATTTCTACCCGTCACCCACGCGGGGACTATCATCGCCGCCGGCGCAAGGGAACCCATCCCCTTCCTGCGTGCGCCCGAGACAGCCCGGTACGTCACGGAAACGGGCGAGAAGGACGGCCTGGACCTCCTGCGCCGCATGAATCAGCGCCACCAGGCTCATATCCCGGACGATTCCCGGCTCGAAGCAAGAATCCAAAGCTACGAACTCGCCGCCCGTATGCAGTTGGCCGCGCCCGAGGTCTTCAACCTTTCATCCGAATCGGCAGCCACACGACAGCTCTACGGAATCGACGGGACTATGACCGAGGATTTTGGACGTCGCTGCCTGCTCGCCCGGCGCCTTGTCGAGCGCGGCGTGCGCTTCGTTCAGGTCTGGAGCGGCGCGGGAGGACCAAAGGACAATTGGGACAACCACACCGACATCATCACCGAATTGCCGAAGATCGCGACGTCGACAGACAAGCCGATCGCCGGGCTGCTCGAGGACCTGAGGGTGCGCGGCCTGTTGGAAGACACCCTCGTCGTTTGGAGCACTGAATTCGGACGGATGCCCTTCACGCAGGGTGCCACCGGCCGAGATCACAATGGCGGGACCTCCATCGGTTGGATGGCCGGAGCGGGCGTGAAGCCCGGAGTCGCCGTCGGCGAGAGCGATCCGTGGTCTTGGAAGGCGGCGTCGCAAATGACGACGTACGATGTCCACGCGACGATCCTGCACCTTCTCGGTCTCAATCATGAACAACTCACCTTCCGCGCCAATGGAGCCGACCGCCGCCTCACCGATGTGCACGGCCACATCCTGAAGGAGATCCTGGCCTGACGTCCGCGATCGCCCGCCGCGACCTCGGCGAACGGGCGGTCCACGCGGAGCAGGCACGGTTCGAAAATCGCGCATCAAGACCACGAACTGTGGACCCATGCCCAACGACAACATCCCCTCCTGCGCGTGCCCCTACCCTAAAAACGCGGCCTCTGATCCGTTCAGCGACGTTCAATTCGATTCCCGGCTCAACG
>JBBQIU010000869.1:0-1989 GCA_038325245.1 Verrucomicrobiota bacterium | reverse complement strand
GCCATAGGACCCCAACCGATCCCGGAGGGCCGAAAGGCTGAAGTGCGTTACCCGCGAGTCCCCAGAACCTTGAACCCGCCCGGATCCGCTCCCAGGACCCGCACGTCCGATCCCGGCAGCGCCCGAAACATGGCCTTTCCCACGGCGCTCGCAGTGGCCGATTCAGCGGTGAGACAAATGATCGTGGAACCGGACCCGCTGAGCCATCCCCCGACGGCGCCCGCGCACTCCCCGGCCTGAATCACCCGGGTGAGCTGGGGGATCAGGACCTCGCGGTATGGCTGATGCATGCGATCCTCGAAAGCCCCGCGCAGCGCGTCGGCATCGCCGCGCGCGAAGGCGGCGGTGATCAAGGCGGTGCGGGTCAGGTTATGGATCGCGTCGGCTTTGCTGAATGACGATGGCACGAGACTTCGGGCGTGGGGTGTGGGGACCTCGAAATCCGGGATGAGAGTCACAAAGCGAAAGCGCGGGTTCACGGGAAGCCTCACGCAGCGGGCCTTGCCGCCGATAATTCCCGAGGCCGTGAATCCCCCGAAAACGGCGGGAGCCGCATTGTCGGGATGACCCTCCAGTTCGGCGACAACCTCGAAGAGGTCGGTGCGGGAAAGCTTTCCTCCGGCCAGTTCATTGAGGGCGGCGATCACTCCCAGACGGACGGTCACTGAGGAGCCGAGTCCGCGGGCGATGGGAACGTCGCCGGAAAGATGGATCTCAAATCCGTGGGGGCGTTTACGCGATTGGCGGAAGTAGGCACCAGCGGCCTCGGCGATGAGGGCAGTGGCGGCCGGGCGGGCGTCCTCGGAGATTGGGGAGGTGATGCGGGGTGCCAGAGGGGACGCCGGCGTGACTCGGACGCGATTGTAGACGCGAAGGGCAATTCCGAGGGCATCGAAGCCGGGGCCGAGGTTGGAGGTGCTGCCGGGGATGCGGAGCGTGACGGAGCGCATGGGTGATTCGGATCAATCCTCGGCTTTCAGGTCGCGGGCGAGCAGGTCGCGGACGCCTTGCCGAACATCCTTGTCCTCAAAAAGCATGGCGTGGACTTCGCGGATGATGGGGACCTCGATGCCGTGAATCTCGGCGAGGCGCAGGGCGGCGCGGGTGGTGGGGACACCCTCGGCGATGGAAGACGTGGCTGCGATGGCCTCGGCCAGGGTTTCGCCGTGGCCGAGGCGCTCGCCCAGGCTGCGATTGCGACTCATGCGGGAGAAGCAGGTGACGGTGAGATCCCCGAGGCCGCTGAGGCCGGAGAACGTCTCGGGCCGGGCGCCGCAGGCGACTCCCAGGCGGCGGACCTCCGCCTGGCCGCGGGTGATGAGGGCGGCTTTGGAGTTGTCGCCGAAGCCGAGTCCGTCGCAGACACCGGCGCCGATGGCGATGATGTTCTTGAGGGCGCCGCCGAGTTCGACTCCGAGCCGGTCCGTGCTGCGGTAGACGCGGAATTGGGGTCGATGGAAGGTGGCCTGGACCTGCTCGGCAGTGGCCGGATCGGAAGAGGCGGCGACGACGGCGGTGGGAATGCCCCGGGCTACTTCTGGCGCGAGGCTGGGTCCGGAGAGGGCGGCGACCGGGAGGCCGGGGAAGCAGGATTCGAGGACACCGCCCATGGTCAGTCCGGAGTCGAGTTCGATGCCTTTGGTGGCGGTGACGATGGGGGCTTTGACGGGACCGAGGGCGCGGGCGACGTCCCGGAATGCCTTGGACGGGACGACCATGAGGACAAGGTCGGCGTGGGCGACGGCGCGGACGGCGTCAGCCTCATAGCGCCATTCGGCCGGGAGCTGAATTCCCGGAAGGAAGGCGTCGTTGCGGCGCGTCTGCCGCATGGTGTCCAAGCGGACGGGATCGTGGCCCCAGAGGGTGATCTGAAGCTCGTTTTGTTGGAGGACGAGGGCGAGGGCGGTGCCCCAGGCACCGGCGCCAAGGACGGTGATGTTCATGGCACTGGGGGCTCCTTCTTCTCGCCAATGCGCGGTTCGGTGCCCA
>JBBQIU010000868.1:0-2007 GCA_038325245.1 Verrucomicrobiota bacterium | reverse complement strand
GGGTTTGGCAAACCGGTGCGCCGGATCGCCGAGCCGCGTGGCCCGATGCTGCTGGGCTGGCGCCGACAACGACGCCGCCAGCAATCCCACCGCGGCCAGAACCCAGCATGGGGATAGGATGCAAAGCTTCGATCTCACAGGCCGGGAATATCGCCAGCCCCTTGGACATCGGCGAGCCAATTGCTGCCGCCTTCCATGAACCGACCCTTCCCCGGTCCCTCTCCCGCCGGAGCGAAGCGGAGGTGGGAGAGGGTGGTTCCGCGCACGCGGAACCTTGGAGTTTGGCCATTTCTGGCCGGCCGCCGCCACGTGGGGCGGCATGTGACTGCCCAGGGCGATGCCTTGATCGTTCTACACAACGTGCTCGGAGGGCATTTCCCAATCCCGAAGGGACCAGGACGCGTCCTTCACTACGGATAACCGAATGCGGAGGAAGGGGATGATGGATTCCCAGGAGTACGCCTCGCCCGTTGTTTCGCCCTTCGGGGGGGATGGGTGGGCCTGGGAAGGCGATCCCGTCCTTCCATATCTCTGCGTTCCCTGCGTTCTTTGTGGCAAATCCCTCCCCGTCCGGCGCTCATGTCCGTCGCATTCACGTGGGCCTGGAGGCCTGCCCGCTTGGACTTAGGCCACAGGGAACGCAGAGAGCGCAGAGAAGGAAACTGGTTTTCGCCAAACACCTTCAGGTTCTGGACCTTTGATTCTCGAAGGGCCTGTTCTGCGAAGGGATTGCGTCCCAAAGCCCAGGGATCCCGGCCGAATCACCTCTCTCGCCCTGGCGAACGCGAACCGTTTGGCCTACGCCCCGTCCAGCCCTCCCGACCTGCTGGAAACCCATCTCGAAAACGGCCTTCCCCACCCTCTGCCACGCACCAATCTTCGCTGCCAGCCGCCCATCTCGCCTATCGCTCTGCGACATTCCGCCGGTCCCCCCGGACGTGTCGTGATACATACCCCAGCACCGCCCTGCTAAATTTCCAGCATTCCGCGATTGACTCCGGCCTGGCCCGTGATGCTAAATTTCCAGCACACCCCATTCCCCATGACCACCGACCTTCACCTCAGCCGCCGCGAACGACAAATCATGGACGTCCTCCATGCCCGCGGCGAATCCGGCGCCTCCGAGGTCCTAGAAACCCTACCCGACGCCCCCAGCTACTCCGCCGTCCGCGCCCTCCTCCGCATCCTCGAGGAAAAGGGCCACGTCACACACCGCGAAGAGGCCGGCCGCTACCTGTACCGACCCCAGGTCTCCCGCAAGACCGCCAGCCGCGACGCCATGAAACGCGTTGTCGCCACCTTCTTCGATGGCTCCGTCACCCAGGCCATGGCCGCCCTCCTCGAAACCGCCGATACCGAACTCCCCGAACCGGAGGTGAAACGCCTCCGTCAGATCATCGACAAGGCCCGCACCGAAGGACGCTGAGATGAATACCATTCTCAACACCCCGCTTCTCGACGAAGCCTCCCGCCTCGCCGCCGATGTCCTGCTGGACGTCTCCACCCGGGGAACGCTCATCCTCCTCTTCGCAGGGGTCGTCTGCCTGGCCGGGAAGCGATTGGCCGCTGCGGAACGTCACCGGATATGGTTCCTCGCGATCCTCGCCGCCGTCGCGTTGCCCCTGTTGACCCTATTCGACCGGATCCCCGCCCCGGCGCCCGCAACCATCCCCTCAACAATGGAGTTCCGATACGACCCGCAACGAACTTCGCCGGCGTCCTCGGACACCCTGGACCGGCCGCTGCCCCTCCCGCTTGCCAGCCCAGCCGAATCCTCAAGCGTCCCGGCGCACACTCGTTTGTTCGAGGGATTCGCGATGACCCTCGAACCCCCAGTGGCCCGCACGCTCGCCGCCGTCTGGCTCGGAATCGCCATGGCCTTCCTCGCTCACTCTGCCCTCAGCCGCCGGCCCCTTGCGCGCCTCCATCGAAGCGCACGGCCCGTCGACGATCCGCGTTGGAACGAACCCCTTGCCCGGCTGGCGCGCGAGTTGGGCATCCGGCGTC
>JBBQIU010000867.1:0-2018 GCA_038325245.1 Verrucomicrobiota bacterium | reverse complement strand
TCTCGCCGTGACCCGGGATCCCGCGATGCTGATCTGGCTGGATCAGGCTCAGAGCCGGCCGGCAAACCCAAACGAGAACTACGCCCGTGAAGTCATGGAACTGTTCGCCCTGGGGGAGGGCCACTTCACGGAGAAGGACGTTCGGGAGACCGCGCGCGCGTTGACGGGGCTGACGCTGAACCGCGAGACCCAGGAACCGGAATGGGCGCCGCGCCAGCATGATCCTGGCATCAAGACGGTGCTCGGACGGACCGGGCCGCTTGGGCTCGAGGATGTCATCGCGCATATCGCGAGCCAGCCGCAGTCCGCACGATTCCTTGCGGGCCGGTTGTGGCGGTTTTTCGCTCAGGAAGTCCCGCCGACAGGCGTGGTGGAGGCACTGGCGGCGGAGTTCGTGCGGGGTCAGGGCAAGATTCGGCCGCTACTTGAAAGGATGTTTCGAGCCGAGGCGTTCTACTCGCCAGGGGTGGTCCGCACGCAGATCAAGGGGCCGGCCCAATGGTTCGTCTGCGCAATGCGGGAACTGGAGCGGCCCGGGTCGCCGGGTCCGTGGGTTGCCAGAACTCTTCGTGAATTGGGGCAGGATCTCCTCGCTCCGCCCAATGTGAAGGGTTGGGATGGCGGCGTAGCCTGGATCAACACCAGTACGTTGACGCGTCGCCAGCAACTCGCCGCTGTCCTGCTCGAGGGTCGGTCGGCCATCATCGCGCAGGCCGGTAGCGAACAGGGGCAGCGGATGCGCGAACGCATCGAGCGTATGCCTCAACGCCGGGGGGGGGCGCCCGGTGTGGAGAGCCTTTTTCAGCCCGCGGAACTGAAAGATTCCACCCGGCTCCTGGCGGCTCTGGAGCGGCGCTTTCTGCATTCACCAATGCGCCCCCAACTCGTTGCGGACGTGCTCGAAGTCCTCGGTGACGACGCCATCCCCGAACCTCGGGCCGTGCGGGCCGCGGTGCGGGTGGTCTTGCAATCGACGGACTACCAGTTGACGTAGGCGCGCGCCCGGCGGACCTGATCCAGAACCCTTTTCCCTTAATTCCAATGAATACTGACCTTCGAACGCGCCGTGAGTTTCTGCGCAACACGGTCCTTGGAGCGGCGGTCGCCGCCACGGCGCCGTCGTTTCTGACGCGAACCTGGGCCGCTTTGGACTCCGAGGCCCGGGAGTCCGCTCTCCAGCCCGTGACAGGCCAGGACGGAACGATCCTTGTGGTGCTCCAAATGGCAGGTGGCAATGACGGACTCAACACGGTCGTCCCGTTCTCCGACGACCATTACCGTCGGGCCCGACGCCGATTGGCCCTGCCCGAATCCGATCTGCTGAAGCTGAGCGATGCCTTTGCCTGGCACCCGGCGTTGACGGGGTTCCGTGCGCTTGCTGATGAGGGAAATCTCTCGATCGTTCAGGGGGTTGGGTATCCCAATCCGAATCGTTCCCATTTTCGATCCATGGAGATCTGGCAGACCGCCTCCGATGCCGACCGTGCGGAACGCGAGGGATGGATCGGGCGTTACTTCGATCATGCGTGCCCTGGGAGCGATCCCACGGTGGGGGTCCACATTGGACGGCAGATGCCCCAGGCCTTTACCGCACGCACGCCAACGGGAATAGCTGTGGAGGCGCCCAACCGTAATCGGACCCCTCGGGGACCCATGGCGCAATCGATGCGGAGCGGCACGGACGCTTCTGCCGCCGACGGAACTGCGGGGGAAAGCGGCGGGAGCATCAGTGACTTGAGCGGTCCGTCACCGTCACCGGGTTCCGTTCTCGATTTCCTGGATCGCACGGCGTTGGATGCGCGGCTGAGTTCCGCGAAGGTTCGGGAGATTCTCGCCAAGCCGTTCCCGGGCGCAGCCTATCCCCCAACCTCGTTGGCCCAGTCGTTGAAGACGGTGTCGCGGCTGATTGCAGGTGGATTGCCGACCCGCGTTTATTACCTCTCCCAGGGCGGCTACGATACCCATAGGGAACAGGCCGGGACGCATTCCCGTCTCCTTGGCGAACTGGGGGATGGACT